>JAFKLV010000015.1 GCA_017304125.1 Sphingomonadales bacterium | reverse complement strand
CCGTCGCCGCCGAAGCGGGCGCGGGCCTGCGCCCATAATTCCATGATCCGGGTGAGATCGGCGAGCACCTCGTCCGACGGGCGCTTCGGCGGATAGACCTGACGGATGTTCATGCCATGCTCGCGACGCAGCGGCGCGAAGCTCGAATGCATCTCGGCCGCCATCGACCGTGCCATCGCGCGCGCGGCATCATCCTCCGGCCAGAATTTGTCGCGCCCGACCTTGTCGGCGAGATATTCGACGATCGCCAGGCTGTCCCACACCACCGCCTCGTCATCCCACAGGATCGGCACCTTGCCGGAAGAGGGGGCGAATTCGTCGCCCTCGCGGCGCTTGTCCCATTCCTGATCGTAGAGCGGGACGACCACTTCCTCGAAATGCAGCCCGGACTGGCGGCAGGCGAGCCAGCCGCGCAGCGACCACGACGAATAGGCCTTGTTGCCGATGATGAGCTTCATACGCCGCTGCCCGTACTGGTGTGAGGTTATGGACAAGCGATAGGGAAGGGCGAGGGGGTGGGGCAAGCCCTTCGCCCGAGCGACGCGCAAAGTTCACGAAGTTCACACGAGTGGCGGTTGCGGCCGTTCTCGAGTGAGCCGTAGTTTATGTAGATAACGCAGTAACTTAACTGAATGCCCGTCGTCCCTGCGAAGGCGCGGATGACGACGAGCGGGGGAAGCGAAAAGCTCAGCTAATCGCTTCGATCACCGCCGCGCGCAGTTCGGGGATACCCATTCCGCCTTCGGACGAGGTGGCGATGATCTCCGGGTGCGCCGCGGGGTGCTTGCGCGCCTCGGCCATGGTCTGCTCGATCACCGCGGCGAGGTCGGTGGCCTTCACCTTATCCGCCTTGGTCAGCACGAGGCGATAGCTCACCGCGGCCTTGTCGAGCATCTCGAGGATCTCGCGGTCGACTTCCTTGATGCCGTGGCGGCTGTCGATCAGCACCAAGGCGCGCTTCAGCGCCTGGCGGCCGCGCAGATAGTCGTTCACCAGGAAGCGCCACTTCTTGACCATGTCCTTCGGCGCCTTGGCGAAGCCATAGCCCGGCATGTCGACCAGCCGGAATACCGGCGGGGTGCCGATATCGAAGAAGTTCAGCTCCTGCGTCCGCCCCGGCGTCACCGAGGTGCGCGCGAGCGCCTTGCGCCCGGTGAGCGCGTTGATCAGCGAGGATTTGCCGACGTTCGAGCGCCCCGCGAAGGCCACTTCCGGCGCGATCGAATCGGGCAGGAACTGCAGCGCGGGGGCCGATTTCAAAAACTCGATCGGGCCGGCGAAAATCTTCCGCGCAGCCTCGATCGCGTCGGCGTCGAACGTAGCCGTCACTTGGCGGGCGCCTCCAGCAACGCCGGATGGCGGGCGTAGAGCAGGCGCTGCTGGATCACCGTGATGATGTTGGAGGTGATCCAATAGACCTGCAGGCCGACCGCGAACGGCGCCATCACGAACATCAGCACCCACGGCATCAGCGCGAAGACCTGCTTCTGCGTCTCGTCCATCGGGGTCGGGTTCAGCTTGAACTGGAAGTACATGCTGATGCCGAGGATGATCGGGACGACACCGATCGCCAGGAAGTGCGGCGGGGTGAAGTTGAGCAGCCCGAACAGGTTGACCGGGGTCAGCGGATCGGGCGCCGACAGGTCCTTGATCCACGCGACGAACGGCTGGTGACGCATTTCGATCGTCAGCATCAGCACCTTGTACAGCGCGTAGAAGATCGGGATCTGCAACAGCGTGGGGAGGCAGCCGGCGAGCGGGTTGACCTTCTCCGACTTGTACAGCGCCATGATTTCCTGCTGCTGGCGCGGCTTGTCGTCCTTATAGCGCTCCTGGATCGCCTTCATCTTCGGCTGGATCGCGCGCATATGCGCCATCGAGGCATATTGCCGCTGTGCGATCGGGAAGACGAGCGCGCGGATCGTGAAGGTCAGCAGGATGATCGCCACGCCGAAGTTGCCGATCATGCGGAACAGCCAGTCGAGATAATAAAAGATCGGCTTTTCGACGAGACGGAACCAGCCCCAGTCGATCGCATAGTCGAGCTTGGTCGCGCCTTCCTTGTCGGTGTAGCGATCGAGCAGCTTCACTTCCTTCGCACCGGCGAAGAAGCGCGCGGTCTGAGTGATCTGGCGGCCCGGCGGCAGCAGCTGCGGCGCGGCGGTGTAATCGGCCTGATAGGTCTTGGCATTGCCCGCGCGGAACTGGCCGTCGAAGCTGCGCTCCTGATCGGGGAGCAGCGCGGTCAGCCAATATTTGTCGGTGAAGCCAAGCC
>JAFKLV010000375.1 GCA_017304125.1 Sphingomonadales bacterium | reverse complement strand
CGGCCTGACGCTTTCCCCCACCGCGGAAGCTTTTCGCGACACAATTGATGAATTGCGGCTTGACGTTAGGGCCCAATCGTAAGGATCACGAAAGGCTAGGAAGCGAAGAGGGGGCGTCGGTGTCCCGCGTGGGCGCCCGATCGTCATCGAATCGAAGGAAGAAGAACAACATGACCGACGATCACGATCAGGTTGCCGGGACGGAACCGGCGGCGCCGCGGCGCAAGTCGTGGAAGATCGTCGCGATCATCGTCGTGGTGCTCGCGCTGGTCGCGTTAGTGGCGAATCGCATCGCCAAGAGTGGCGGCGACCGCAGCCGCGGGCGCCCGCCGGCGGCGGTGGCGGTGGGCAAGGCGGCGACCGCCGATATGCCGGTCTATGTCACCGCGCTCGGCACCGTGCAGCCGCTCGTCACCGCGACGGTGCGCACCCAGCTCGCCGGCACCTTGTTCAAATTGCTGTTCACCGAAGGGCAGATCGTTCGTCAGGGGCAGGTGCTCGCGCAGATCGACCCGCGCCCATACGAACTGGCGCTCGCGCAGGCCAAGGCCAATCTGGCGCGCGACACCGCGCAGCTCGCCGCCGCGCAGGTCGACCTCAATCGCTACGAAACGCTGCTTAAGCAGGATTCGATCGCGAGCCAGCAGGTCGATACGCAGCGCGCCACGGTTCGTCAGCTCACCGGCACCGTCGCCGCCGATCGCGCAGCGATCGGCACGGCAGAACTGAACCTCAATTATACCTCGGTGAAATCGCCGATCACCGGCCGCATCGGCATCCGTCAGGTCGATATCGGCAATTATCTCACCCCGTCGGACACCAACGGCATCGTCGTGGTGACCCAGCTCGATCCGATCGACGTGAGCTTCTCGCTACCGCAGGCGCAGCTGTCGGATATCGGCCATGTCGCGGGCAGCGGCGCCGGGCTGCCGGTGCAGGCGCTCGATCAGAACAGCAATAATGTGATCGTCACCGGTCGCTTCCTGACCTTCGACAATCAGGTCGACACCACGACCGGCACGGTGAAGGCCAAGGCGCGGTTCGACAATAAGGGCAACGCTTTGTTCCCGAGCCAGTTCGTCAACGTCTCGATGCTGGTCAACACCTTGCACAATGCGGTCACCGTGCCGGTCACCGCGGTGCGCCACGGCGCGCCGGGCGATTTCGTGTTCGTGCTGCAAAACGACCGCACGGTGAAACTGGTCCCGGTCAAGACCGGGCCGAGCGCCAGCGGCAAGATCGCGATCGTTTCGGGGCTGCAGGCCGGCACCAATGTCGTGATCGAGGGCGCCGACGGGCTGGAGGACGGATCGACCGTCCGCCTGCCTGGTGACAAGGGCGGCCCCGGTGCGGGCGGCGGCGCTGCCGGCGCCGGCAAGGGTGGCAAGAGCGGCGGCCAGAAGGGGCAGGGCCGTCACCACCGCTCGCAGGACAATGCGGCCGGATGAGCGACGCCGCCGCGCCCCCCGCGTCTCCCTCCGTACCGGCGCCAGGCGAGCCACCCGCCCAGCCGGGCGGCCCGTCGCGCATGTTCATCCTGCGCCCGGTGGCGACGACGCTGCTGATGGTCGCGATCCTGCTCGCCGGGCTGGTCGCCTATCGCACGTTGCCGCTCTCCGCGCTGCCGGAGGTCGATTATCCGACGATCCAGGTGTCGACGCTCTATCCCGGCGCCAGCCCCGATGTGATGGCGCTGACCGTCACCTCGCCGCTCGAGCGCCAGTTCGGGCAGATGCCGGGGCTGACGCGGATGACCTCCGCTTCCTCGTCGGGCGCGTCGGTGATCACGCTGCAATTCCGGCTCGATCTGTCGCTCGACGTGGCGGAGCAGGAAGTGCAGGCGGCGATCAACGCGGCCAATACCTTGCTGCCGACCGATCTCCCCGCGCCGCCGATCTATGCCAAGGTCAACCCGGCCGACGCGCCGATCATCTCGCTCGGCATTACCTCCGACACGCGCCCGCTGGGCGAGGTGCAGGGGATCGTCGAGCGGCAATTCGCCAATAAGATCGCGCAGGTTTCCGGGGTCGGGCTGGTCTCGATGTCGGGCGGGCAGCGGCCGGCGGTGCGCATCCAGGCCAATGTCGCGGCGCTTGCCGCGCGCGGCATGTCGCTCGAAACGATCCGCACCGCGATCGGCAACGCCAATGCCAATGCCGCCAAGGGCAGTTTCGACGGCCCGACCAAGAGCTGGACGATCGACGCCAACGATCAGCTCGGCGACGTCACCAGCTACCGCACTTTGGTCATCGGTTTCGCCAATGGCGCGCCGATCCGCCTGTCGGATGTCGCCAATGTCGTCGAGGCGACCGAGAATGTGCGGCTCGGCTCGTGGATGAATGGCAAGCCGGCGGTGGTGATCGACGTGCAGCGCCAGCCGGGCGCCAATGTCATCGGCACGGTCGATGCGATCAAGGCGGGGCTGCCCGAGCTGGAGGCGCAGCTTCCCGCCGACGTGCATGTCACCTTGCTCACCGATCGCACCGCCGGCATCCGCGCCTCGGTGTCGGACGTGAAGTTCGAGCTGGTGCTCGCCGTGCTGCTCGTGACGCTGGTGATCTTCCTGTTCCTGGGGTCGCTGCGCGCGACGATCATCGCCAGCATCTCGGTGCCGCTGTCACTCGTCGGCGCGTTTGCGGCGATGTATTTCCTCGGCTTCTCGATCAACAATCTCACCCTGATGTCGCTGACCATCGCCTCGGGCTTCGTGGTCGACGACGCGATCGTCGTGCTGGAGAATATCAGCCGCCATATCGAGGACGGGATGCGCCCGTTCGAGGCCGCGCTGAAGGGCGCGAGCGAGATCGGCTTCACGATCATCTCGCTGACCGTCAGCCTGATCGCGGTGCTGATCCCCTTGCTGTTCATGGGCGATGTCGTCGGGCGGTTGTTCCGCGAATTCGCGGTGACGCTGGCGGTGACGATCCTGCTCTCGGCGGTGGTCGCGCTGACGCTGGTGCCGATGCTCTCGGCGCGCTGGCTGCGCGGCGAGCATGAGGAGCGCCAGCATCGCCTGTCCGAAGTGACCCGCGACTGGTTCGATCGCGTCGCGCATCATTATGCGTCGGCGCTCGATTGGGTGATGGCGCGCGCGGTGCTGACCATGCTGGTGTTTGCCGGCACGCTCGCGATCACCGGCCTGCTGTTTTACGTCATCCCCAAGACCTTGTTCCCGGAGCAGGATACCGGCCAGATCGCGGTCACGACCAGCGCCGCGCAGGATATCGGCTTCACCCGGATGGCCGGGCTGCAGCAACAGGTCGCGCATGCATTGCTCGCCGATCCGTCGGTGGCGAGTCTCAGCTCGGCGATTGGCGTCGACGGGCAGAATGCCACCTTGTCGCAGGGCCGGATGATCGTGAATCTGAAGCCCGAGGGGCAGCGCGGCGATCTCGACGAGGTGCTCACCAGCCTCAATCACGCGGTGTCGAACGTGCCGGGGATGCGGGTTTATTTCCGCCCGGTGCAGGATCTGACGATCGATACCTCGACCGGGGTCAACGCCTATCGCTTCTCGCTGCAGGGCGCGGACGAGGCGTTGGTCGACCAATGGGGTGCCAAGCTCGCCGCGGTGCTCAAGAAGGACAAGCATCTCAACAATGTCACCTCCGACGTGCTCGCCAACGGGCGCGCGGTGGTGGTGGACATCAACCGCGATACCGCGGGGCGGCTCGGGCTGAGCGCGCTGGCGATCGACAATGCGCTATACGATGCGTTCGGGCAGCGCATCGTCTCGACCATCTACACCCAGTCGAGCCAGAATCGCGTCATTCTGGAGGCGCTGCCGGGCACCGTCGCCGATCCGCAGTCGCTGGGCGACCTGCGTATCCCGCTGGCGGGCGGCAGCAGCATCCCGCTCTCCGCGGTGGCAACGATCCGCACGCAGGATGCGCCGCTGGTCGTCGCGCGCGAGGCGCAATTCCCGGCGGCGACGATCGGCTTCGACCTCGCCCCCGGCGTCTCGCTGGGCAGCGCGGTGAGCGCGATCGAGCGCGCCGAGCGCCAGATCGGCGTGCCGCCCGCGATCACCACCAATTTCACCGGCGCGGCGAGCGCGTTCAAGGCATCGCTCGCCAACGAATTGTGGCTGATCCTCGCCGCGATCGTCGTGGTCTATATCGTGCTGGGCGTGCTCTATGAGAGCTTCGTCCACCCGGTGACGATCCTGTCCACCTTGCCGTCCGCCGGGATCGGCGCACTGCTCGGGCTGTGGCTGACCGGATCGGGGCTCGGGGTGATCGGGATCATCGGCATCGTCCTGCTCATCGGGATCGTGAAGAAGAATGCGATCATGATGATCGACTTCGCGCTCGATGCGATGCGCGAGGAGGGCGCCGATGCGCATCATGCGATCCGCCAGGCGGCGCTGCTGCGCTTCCGCCCGATCATGATGACCACCTTCGCCGCGCTATTCGCGGCGATCCCGCTGATCTTCGGTGGCGGCATGGGGCATGAATTGCGCCAGCCGCTCGGCATCGCGATCGCAGGCGGGTTGATCTTCAGCCAGGTGCTGACCCTGTTCACCACTCCGGTGATCTTCCTCGGACTCGAAAACTGGCGCGAGCGCGGCTGGCGCGTGCGCCGCGGCACGACGGGCGAGGCGCGCCCGGCGTGAACGTTTCCGCGCCCTTCATCCGGCGGCCGGTAGGGACGATCCTGCTGACGATCGGCGTGATGCTCGCCGGGGTCGGGGCATTTTTCATGCTGCCGGTGGCGCCGCTGCCGCAGGTCGATTTCCCGACGATCATGGTGCAGGCCAATCTGCCCGGCGCCAGCCCGTCGACGATGGCATCGAGCGTCGCCGCGCCGCTCGAGCGGCATCTCGGCACGATCGCCGGCGTCTCCGAAATGACCTCGCGCTCCGGCGTGGGATCGTCGCAGATCGTGCTGCAATTCGATCTGTCGCGCGATATCGACGGCGCCGCGCGCGATGTGCAGGCGGCGATCAACGCCTCGCGCGCCGATCTGCCCGCGACGCTCAAGACCAACCCGAGCTATCGCAAGGCCAATCCGGCCGAGGCGCCGATCCTGATCCTCGCGCTGACCTCGCCGACGCGCAGCCCGTCCGAAATCTATGATTCGGTGTCGACCGTGGTGCAGCAGAAATTGCTGCAGGTGCAGGGCGTCGGCAATGTCGAGCTGGGCGGCGCGGCGCTGCCGTCGGTGCGGATCGAGGTCAACCCGCTGGCGCTGTCGCGCTACGGCATCGCGCTGGAGGATGTGCGCACCGCGCTGCAATCCGAAAGCGCCAATCGGCCGCGCGGCATCCTCGATGCCAAGGGGTTCAGCTGGCAGATCTATTCCAATCAGGCCGGGCTCCACGCCGCCGATTATCGCGGCACGGTGATCGCGTGGCGCAACGGCGCCGCGGTGCGCCTCTCCGATATCGCCAATGTCGTCGACGGGCCGGAAGACATCCGCACGATGGGGCTGTTCAACGGCGAGCGCGCGGTGCCGGTGCTGATCAGCCGCCAGCCGGGGGCGAATATCGTCCAGGTGGTGGATTCGCTGAAGGCGCAGCTCCCCGCGCTGCGCGCCGCCGTCCCGCCCGATATCCATCTCGACGTCGCCAGCGATCGTACGCTGACGATCCGCGCCTCGCTGCGCGAGGTGGAGGTGACGTTGCTGATCGCCACGCTGCTGGTGGTGCTGGTGGTCAGCCTGTTCCTCCGGAGCTGGCGCGCGACATTGATCCCGGCGGCGGCGGTGATCACGTCGCTGCTCGGCACGATCGCGGTGATGTATCTCGCCGGGTTCAGCCTCGACAATCTGTCGCTGATGGCGCTGACCGTCGCGACCGGCTTCGTCGTCGACGATGCGATCGTGGTGGTGGAGAATATCAGCCGCCATATCGAGGCGGGAATGAAGCCGCTCGCCGCCGCCTTCGCCGGTGCGCGCGAAGTGGGCTTCACCGTGCTGTCGATCTCGCTGAGCCTGATCGCGGTGTTCGTGCCGTTGATCTTCATGGGCGGGCTGGTCGGGCGATTGTTCCGCGAATTCGCGCTGACCATGTCGATCGCGGTGATGATCAGCCTTGTCGTCTCGCTCACCACTACCCCGATGCTCGCCTCGCGCGTGTTGCGTAACGAGGAGAGCGAGGGGCGGGTGATGCGCTGGGCACGGCAGTCGTTCGATTGGGCGCAGGCGCGCTATGCGGTCGCGCTCGATTGGGCGCTGGTCAATCGCGGCGCGGTGCTGCTGCTGCTCGCCGGGACGGTGGCGCTCAACGTCTATCTCATCGCGGTCGCGCCCAAGGGCTTCTTCCCGCAGCAGGATACTGGCGGGCTGATGGGCGGGTTGCGCGCCGATCAGAGCATCTCGTTCACCGACATGCAGGATAAGCTCACCCGCATCACCCATATCGTGAAGAGCGATCCGGCGGTGGCGACGGTGGTGGCGTTCACCGGCGGATCGCGTGCGGGCGGCGGCTTCCTGTTCGCGACGCTGAAGCCGCGCAACCAGCGTCCGCCGGTGCAGGCGGTGATCGCGCGGCTGCGGCCGAAGCTCGCCAAGGTGAGCGGAGTCAGCCTGTTCCTCAATCCGGTGCAGGATCTGCAGGTCGGCGGGCGATCGAGCAACAGCACCTATCAATATGTGCTCAAGGCCGACGATCCCGATGTGCTGAAGGCTGCCGGCCAGAAACTGGTCGATGCGCTGAAACAGCATGGCGACATGGTGACCGATGTCGATATCGACCAGCAGGATGCCGGCGCCGACGCGTTCGTCGAGGTCAATCGCGATGCCGCGGCGCGGCTCGGTGTGTCGATGCAGGCGGTCGACGCCGCGCTCTACGACGCCTTCGGCCAGCGGCAGGTGGCGAACATCTATTCCGGCCTCAACCAATATCATGTGGTGATGGAGGCGGCGCGCCAGTTCAACGGCTCGCCCGCCTCGCTCGCCAATATCTACCTCCCGCTCACCTCGCCGCCCAACAATGTCACCAACGGCGTCACCGCATCACCGACCGCGGCTGCGACTGCCAATGCGGCGAGCAGCACGACCACCAGCGCGCCCAGCGCGAGCACCGGCGGCACTGGCGCAGGGGGATCGGCGGTCGCCGCGGGCAATGCGGTGAGCACGACGGCGCGGACGATGGCCCCGCTGTCGGCCATTGCCAGCTGGTCGACCGGATCGACCAATGCCTCGGTCAGCCATTCGGACGGCGAGCCTTCGGCCACCGTCTCGTTCAACCTGCCCGCCGGCGTGTCGCTGGGGCAGGCGGCGCAACTGATCGCGGAGGTGCAGGCCGGCCTTGCGCTACCCGCTACCGTCCACGGCGAGTTCGGCGGCACCGCCAAGGTGTTCGCGCAATCGACCGGATCGATGCCGTTGCTGATCCTCGCCGCCTTGCTGGCGATCTACATCGTGCTCGGCATCCTGTACGAAAGCGCGATCCACCCGCTCACTGCGCTCTCCACTTTGCCCTCGGCCGGGGTGGGAGCGATGATCGCGCTGATCGTCACCGGCGGCCAGTTCGACATCATCGCGCTGATCGGCATCATCCTGCTGATCGGGATCGTGAAGAAGAATGCGATCATGATCATCGATTTCGCGCTGGAGGCGGAGCGCGGCGAAGGACTCGATCCGGTTGCCGCGGTGCGCGAGGCCTCGTTGCTGCGCTTCCGCCCGATCCTGATGACCACGCTTGCCGCCGCGCTCGGCGCCTTGCCGCTGGCGATCGGCTTCGGCGACGGCGCGGAGCTGCGCCGTCCGCTCGGCATCGCGATCTTCGGCGGGCTGATCGCCAGCCAGTTCATCACCTTGTTGACCACCCCGGTCGTCTATCTCGCGCTCGATCGCTTCCGCCGCCGTCACGGCGCCGAGGAGCGGGGATTGTCGCGCCACACCGAGCTGCCCGGAGCCATCGCATGAAGCGCGTCCTGCCCCTCGCCTCCGTCCTGCTGCTGGCGGGGTGCAACATGGCGCCGGCCTATCGTCCGCCGACCAATATCGCGATCCCGCCGTCGTTCAAGGAGGCGCCCGGCTGGGGTGTCGCGCAGCCGAGCGATGCCGCCGCACGCGGCGAATGGTGGGCGCTGTTCAACGATCCGGCGCTCGATGCGCTGGAACGCAAGGTGGTGGTCACCAACCAGAATGTCGCCGCCGCGCGCGGGGCCTATCAGGCGGCGCGCGCGCTGGTGATGGTCCAGCGCTCGGCCTTGTTCCCGACCGTCACCGGATCGGCCAACGGGCAGCATTCGCAGGCGTTTAGCGGCGGCTCCGCGACCAGCATCGGCGCCGGGACCGGCAATGGCGCCGGGGTCGGGAGCAACACCGTCACCACCTCGGGTTCGCGTTATGCGCTGAGCATCGGGGCGAGCTGGGAGCCCGATCTGTGGGGTCGGCTGGGCAATGCGGTATCGCAGGCCAAGGCCAATGCCGAGGCGAGCGCGGGCGATCTCGCCAATGCCACGCTCTCCGCGCAGGGCGAACTCGCCACCAATTACGTCGAATTGCGCGGGATCGATGCGCAGATCGTGCTGCTCGATGCGACGATCAAGGATTATCAGCGCGCGCTGACGATCACGACCAACAAGTACAAGGCCGGGACGGTCGCGCATTCCGACGTCTATCAGGCGCAGACCTCGCTTTCGAACGCGGTCGCCTCGCGGCAGGATCTCGATCGCCAGCGAGCGTTGCTCGAACATGCCATTGCGGTGCTGGCGGGGGAGAATCCCTCGACCTTCGCGATCCAGCCGGTCGCGTGGCAGCCGGTTGTCCCCACGGTGCCCGGCGTGCTGCCTTCGACCCTGCTAGAGCGCCGTCCGGACGTCGCCGCCGCCGAGCGGCGCGTGGCGGCGGCCAATGCCAATATCGGCATCCAGCGCGCTGCCTATTTCCCGCAATTCACCTTGTCGGGCAATGCCGGGACGAGCGGCAGCAAGGTCAGCCAGTTGTTTTCGGCCGCGACCAGCCTGTGGTCGTTCGGGCTCAGCGGGCTGATGACGCTGCTCGATTTCGGTGCGCGCCACGGGCAGGTGCTGCAGGCGCGCGGGCAATTCGATCAGGCGGCGGCGACCTATCGCCAGACCGCGCTCACCGCCTTCCAGCAGGTCGAGGACAATCTCGCCGCGACACGCGTGCTGGCCGATGTGACCGGCAGCCGGGCCGATGCCGCCGATGCCGCGGTCAAGGCGGAGGCGATTGCCAACAATCAATATCGCTCGGGGATCATTGATTATTCGCAGGTGATCGTTGCGCAGACCACCTCGCTCAGCGCGCGGCAGTCGCAGATTCAGGCGGTTATTAACCAGCAGACTGCGGTGGTTGCGCTGGTTCAGGCGATCGGTGGCGAGTGGAACGAGCCTGCCCCGGCCAAGTAATTGGTAAATGACGGTTAGTTCATGCTCGCGTCAGGGCGTGTTCAGTCGTTTGCGTGCACCTTGCCATTCCATCGCATCGAGTCGAACGGAGGCAGGGAATGGCATTGGCGGTGTCGCGCGGCGCGGGTTCGATCGCGATGGTGGCGATGCTGCTCGGCGGCGCGCTGCCGGCGCAGGCCGCGCCGTCCAGCGCGGCGCAGCGCATCGCCTGGGCCAACCGGCTGACCTGGGGCGCGACCGCCGCCGATCTCACCGCGAGCGACGGCCCCGGCAGCGATCGCTGGCTTGCCGCGCAGCTTGACGGGCCGCCGGCCGATCTGCCGCGCGACGCCGCGGCACAGGTCGCGACGATGCGCATCAGCCGCGAGCCGCTGGCGCAGATCGTCGTCGAGCAACAGGCGATGCAGCGCGATGCCAATGCGCTGGTCGACCCCGAGCAGAAGAAGGCGGCGCGCGAGGCCTATCAGAAAAGCATGAACGCGCTGGCGCAGGAGGCACGCGACCGCTCGATCTTGCGCGATCTCTACGCCCCCGATCAGCTACGCGAGCAAATGACGTGGTTCTGGTTCAACCATTTCAATGTTCAAGCGGGGAAGCGCGATATCCGCGCAATGGTCGGCGATTATGAGGAGACGATCCGCGACCACGCCTTCGGGCATTTCCGCGATCTGCTCGAAGCGACGCTGCGCCACCCGGCGATGCTGCGCTATCTCGACAATGATCAGAATGCCGCCGGGCGGATCAACGAGAATTACGCGCGCGAGATCATGGAATTGCACACCATGGGGGTCGGCTCGGGCTATACCCAGCAGGATGTGCAGGAACTGGCGCGGATCCTCACCGGGGTCGGGGTCGATCTCAATCACGATGCGCCGCGGATGCGGCCGCAGCTCCAGCCGCTCTACCTCCGCGCCGGCTTGTTCGAGTTCAACCCGGCGCGGCACGATTTCGGCGACAAGCATTTCCTCGGCCATGCGATCAAGGGCTCGGGGTTCGGCGAGGTCGAGCAGGCGCTCGATCTGATCGCCGCGGCGCCCGCCACCGCACATCATGTCTCGGCGCAGATCGCGAGCTATTTCATGGGCGATGCTCCGCCGCCGGCGCTGGTCGACCGCATGGCGCAGACCTTCCAGCGCACGCATGGCGATATCGCGCAGGTGATGCGCGTGATGATCCGCGCGCCCGAATTCACCGCGTCGCTGGGCAAGGCCTTCAAGGATCCGATCCATTATGCGGTCTCGGCGGTGCGGCTGACCTATGGCGATCGCGTGATCCTCAATGCGCAGCCGATCAACAATTGGCTCAATCGCATGGGGCAGGGGCTGTTCAACCACGAGACGCCCGACGGCTATGATCTGCATGCCGTGGCCTGGTCCGGCCCCGGGCAGATGGCGACGCGGTTCGATATCGCCAAGCAGATCGGCGGCGGCGCTTATGGCCTGTTCCGTGCGGCCGGCGCGACGGCCGATCGGCCGGCCTTCCCGCAATTGCAGAACGCGCTCTATTTCAACGGCCTGCAGGATGCGCTCGCGCAGCCGACGCGCGCCGCTCTGGCCGAAGCCACATCGCCGCAGGAATGGAATGCGCTGTTCCTGTCGTCGCCCGAATTCATGCATCGCTAGCGAGGTTGCCATGACGCCGCATGTCCATCGCCGTGATCTGTTGATCGGAGCTGCCGCGCTCGCGCCGCTGGTGATCGCCGGGCGCGCGTTCGCCGCGCCGCAGGCCGGGAGCCGGCTGCTCGTCATCTTCCTGCGCGGCGCCTATGACGCGACCAATGTGATCGTGCCGACCGGGAGCGATTTCTACCGTCAGGCGCGCCCGACGATCGCGCTCGGCAAGCCCGATCCGGCCGACCCCAAGGCGCCGTTGCCGCTCGATGCCAACTGGAGCCTGCATCCCGCGCTCAAGGACAGCATCCTGCCCTTGTGGCAGCAGCGCCAGATCGCCTTCGTGCCCTTCGCCGGCACCGACGATATGAGCCGCAGCCATTTCGAGACGCAGGACACGATCGAGCTTGGCCAGCCGGTCGGCGGGCATCGCGATTACGGATCGGGGTTCATGGCGCGGCTGGCGGGGATATTGGGGCGCGGCGACAAGCCGATCGCCTTCACCGACCAATTGCCCTTGTGCTTCCGCGGCGGCGCGGCGCCGGTGCCCAATCTCGCGCTCGCCAATGTCGGCAAGCCGATCGACGAGCGGCAGGCCAAGCTGATCGAGCAGATGTATGCGCAGCAGCCGGCGTTGTCGCGATCGGTGGCGCAGGGCTTCGAGGTGCGCGACACGGTCTATCGCACGCTCGATGAGGAGATGAAGGCGGCGAGCCGCGGCGCGGTGAGCGCCAAGGGCTTCGCTTTGTCCGCCAGCCGGATCGGCACGCTGATGCGCGCGCAATTCAACCTCGCCTTCGTCGATGTCGGCGGGTGGGACACGCACGTCAATCAGGGCGGTGCGACCGGCTATCTCGCCGATCGGATCGGCGAATTGGGGCGCGGGCTGGCCGCCTTTGCCGAGGCGATCGGCGCGGAGGCGTGGCGCAGCACCAATGTCGTCGTCGTCTCCGAATTCGGCCGCACCTTCCGCGAGAATGGCGATCGCGGCACCGATCACGGTCATGGCAGCATCTATTGGGTGCTGGGCGGCGGGGTGACCGGCGGGCGGCTGGCGGGGGAGCAGGTCGCTCTGTCCCCCGCCACGCTCAATCAGGGGCGCGACCTGCCGGTGCTGACCGACTATCGCGCGTTGATCGGCGGGCTTGTCGCGCGGCAATTCGGGCTGGGCGCGGATCGGCTCGCCGGGCTGTTCCCGGGCGCCAAGCCGCGCGATCTGCGGCTGATCTAGAGCCCTCCCGTCGATCGCCCAGGCTCAGCCCGAACGGGGGATAGGGCGCGCAATTATCCCGCCTGCGCCGTCTTCCAGTCGCGCTTCACCTTCTTGGCGAGGCTCCATTTGTGCACCTCGGTCGGGCCGTCGTAGATGCGGAAGGCGCGGACTTCGCGGAACACCTGTTCGACGATCGTGTCCCCGGTCACCCCGCTGCCGCCCATCACCTGCACGCAGCGATCGGCGATGCGCATCAGCGCTTCCGACACCGCGACCTTGGCCATCGAGCTTTCCGCAGTGCCCAGATCGCCGGTGTCGAGCACGCTCGCGCACCAGTCGATCATCAATTCGGCCTGTTTCAGATCGATCAGATTTTCCGCCAGCATGAAGCCGACGCCCTCGTGATCGACCAAAGCCTTGCCGAACGCCTGACGGCGGCAGGCATAATCACTGGCGATCTCATTGGCGCGGACGCACGCGCCATACCAGCGCATGCAATGCGACAGCCGTGCCGGGCTCAGCCGGATCTGGGCGTATTTGAAGCCTTCGCCGGCCTGCCCGAGCATCTGGTCGGCCGGGACGCGCAAATTGTCGATGCGGATCGTCGCATGGCCGCCGGGCATCGAGCTGTCGATCGTATTGGGCACGCGCTCGATGACGATCGCGGGATCGGGCAGATCGACGAGGAACATGCACGCGCCTTCGTCGGCCTTGGCCATGACGATGCCGACCTTGGCCCCGGCGGCGCCGGTGATGAACGCCTTGCGCCCGTTGATCACCCAATGGTTGCCGTCCGGGCGGCAGGTGGTGAGCATCATCGACGGGTCCGACCCCGCGCCGCCCTCCGATGCCGGCTCGGTCATGAAGAAGGCCGAGCGCGCGCGGCCCTCCACCAACGGCTTGAGGAAGCGTTCCTTGATCTCCGGGCTGCCGACCTTGCCGAGCAGATACATATTGCCCTCGTCGGGCGCGCCGGTGTTGCAGGCGAGCGGGCCGAGCGGGGAGAGCCCGGTGCGCTCGAGCACGATCGCGGTCTCGCGCTGCGACAAATGGCTGCCGTCGGACAGGATGTGCGGGGTCAGCACGCCCGCGGCGCGCGCCTTTTCGCGCATTTCCATCACCAGCTCGTCGGTCGGGGCGTCGTGGTGATCGCGGCGCGTATCGCGCTCATAAGGGACGATTTCCTCGCGCACGAAGCGCTCGACGCGATCGGCGATCTCCAGCGTCTTTTCGATGCCGATGCTCATAATTTCTTCTCCTCGACGGGTTCGTATGTGGTGGGCGTGATGACCTGCGGCGGATCGCCCCAATCGCGGGTGAGCAATGCGCCGAGCTGCGCCATCGCCTCGGCGCCGAGCCGTTCGCCCAGCTCGCGCTCGATCGCCAGCATCGTCGCGCGCGCGGCGCGCGCCAGCGCGCGGCCTTCGGGGTGGAATTCGACGATGCTCGCGCGTCCGTCGGTCGGATCGGGCGAGACATGGACGATGTTGCGCCGCCCCAGCTCGTCGAGCATCTGGCTCATCGATTGCCGCGTGATGCCGAGATTATGCGCCAGCCGCGCCGGGCGGCGCACGCCGAGCGCGAGATTGGCGAACAGCATCGACTGGATGCGGGTGACCGGGGGCCAGCCCGCGCGGCGCAGCGCGGCCTGCAGCGCCTCATCATACCAATAGACCGCGCGCAGCAGGTTCATCAGCATCATCGGATGCGGCGCGGCGATCGGTGCCGGGGACGAATCCTGTGCCGCTGTCATGATCCGATGCTTCCCCTCTCGCCCGCGCTCTAGGTCAGGGGGCCAGCGCTGGCAACGCACCCCGCCCGCGCTTGACGCCCTCTCATCATTACTTAGTATTCAAAGCAATGAGCGATCAACGGAGAGGTGTCGAGATGAAAAAGATTCCCGGGCTGGAGCCGCGCTTTGCCCATTTGTGCTCGTATCGCGCCGAATTCACCGAGCCGCAGCAGATGGTCGGGCGCGGGCATTTCGGCACGCGGATGATCGCCGCGCTGACCGGTGGCGACGTCCAGGGCGAGCGCCTGTCGGGCCGGGTGATGCCCAGCGGCGGCGATTGGGCGACGATCGACGAACGCGGCGTGCTGCGACTCGATGCGCGGGTGACGTTCGAAACGCATGACGGCGCGCTGATCTATGTCTCCTATCGCGGCGTGCTGCGGCCGATGGACAAGGTGCGCGATTATTCGCGGCGCGGCGGGCCGCAGACGCCCGAGGAACACGCGCAGGTCTATTTCCGCACCGCGCCGATCTTCGAGACCGGCCACCCCGATTACCAATGGCTCAACGATATCGTCACCGTGGGGATCGGCGCCTCGGTCGGCGGCGCGGTGGAATACGACGTCTACGAACTGTTGTGACGGCTTGCCGTCATCCAAGCGCAGGCTGGGATCTCAGGCCGCAAACGCTGTCCCTGCGGCATGCGACCCCAGCTTCCGCTGGGGTGACGGGAGAAAGTTAGATTTCTAATTGCATTTCGTCAGCTAACCTGACAATATCTCTTCGAGCCCAGAAAAGGCCGATTGCCAGGAGAGTCCGATGACTGACCTCACGCCGCTGACCGTCCAGCCGTTCATCCCCGACAACCAGGATTTCATGACGCGCGCGGAGCTTGCCGCGCTGACCCCGGCGGAGCTGATCCGCCGCACCACCGCGCTGAAGCCGTTGCTCGCCGCGCATGCCGCGGAATGCGAGCGGATGCGCCACCCGCTGGTCGAGACGTGGAATGCGATCCGCGCGACCGGCTGCTTCTATCATTTCATCCCGAAGAAATACGGCGGGCTCGAATTCGACGCCGACAGCTTCATCGATGCGATGCTGCCGCTGAGCGAGGGGTGCCCGTCGACCGGCTGGGTCGCGGCGTTTTGCGTCGAGCATAATTGGATGCTCACCCAATTCCCCGAACGTTTCCAGGACGAGGTGTTCGGCACGCGCGAGGGCGATCGCGTGCCTTATGTCATCGCGCCGGGAGTCACCGCGCCGCCGGGCAAGGCGGTGGCGGTCGACGGCGGCTATCGCATCAGCGGCCGGTGGAAATGGGGCACCGGGGTGATGCATTCGGATTGGGTGCTGGTGGCCTGCGCGATCGTCGACGGGCCGGCCAATATCGTGCTGTTCTGCGCGCTGCCGACCCGCGACGTCACGGTGCTCGACACCTGGCATATCGACGGGATGGAGGGCACCGGCAGCCACGATCTGCTCGTCAACGACGTGTTCGTCCCGGAGTATCGCACGATGGACATGAGCGAGATGCGCAACGGCACCGCGCATGGCTCGCGGCTCTACGACAATCCGATCTATCGCCAGCCGATGCTCCCGCTGCTCGGGGTGACCGCGGCGATTTCCGGGGTCGGCGCGGCGCGCGCGGCGGTGGCGCAATTCCGCACGCAGCTCGCCGAGCGCGTCGTCCACGGCACCGATATGAAGCAGGCCGAAAAGCCCGCGGCGCAGATGCGGCTCGCCAATGCCAATGTCATGGCGCGGACCGCGGAATTGCTGCTGCGCGATGCAGTCAACACCAATATCGCGCTCGCCCGCCCGGAGGGGCGCGCCGATTTCGCGCAACGCTCGCACATGCGGCTGCAGATCGCGCAGGCGATGGAATTGTGCCGGCAGGCGATCATGATGGTCGCCGAGGCGAGCGGCGCCAGCTCGCATCTGCGCAGCAACCCGATGCAGCGCTACCTGCGCGACGTGAACGTGATGTCCAACCATATCGTCTACGACAAGGACGGCGCCGCGGAGCTCCACGGGCGCGCGCTGATCGGCTTGCCGCCCAACGCCTTGACCTTTTGAGATTGACAGGAGGCCTGTCAGTTAGTTTACTAACTAAAGTCGGGGGTAACGGTGAACCGGAGTGGCAGCGGGAGACTGCCGCCCGGTGATGATGAGCGGAGGAGAGGCGTGATGAAGGGTTCGAATTATCACCGTCAGGCATTGATGCTGGGTGTGGCGCTGCCACTGCTGGCGCTGTCCGCCGCGCCGGCGTTCGCGCAGGAGGCGAGCCCCGCGCCCGCCGACCAGCGCGCGCAACAGCCGCTCGGCAACGATGTGGTGGTCACCGCGACGCGGCGCCCGCAGACGCTGCTCGACGTGCCTTTGTCGGTGGCGGTCGTTTCGGGCGACTCGCTCAACCAGATGGGCATCCGCCAGTTCAACGATCTCCAGTCGGGTATCCCCAACCTCCAGATCGACCAAACCAACGGCAATTTCGTCATCAACATGCGCGGGCTCGGTTCGGGCGGCGGCAATCTCGCGTTCGAGCAGTCGGTCGGCTTCTTCGTCGACGGCGTCTATTCGGGGCGCTCGCGCTCGTTGCAGACATCGCTGATGGACGTGCAGCGCGTCGAAGTGGTGCGCGGGCCGCAGGGCGCGTTGTTCGGCAAGAATACCGATGCCGGCGCGATCAGCGTGATCACCGCCGCGCCGACGCGCGATTTCCAGGGGCGCGTCAGCGCCGGCTATGAAGCGGTCAACAACGGCTGGAATGCCGAAGGTTATCTCTCCGGTCCGATCACCGATACGCTTTCGGCGCGGCTCAGCGTGCAGGGCGGGCATGCCGGCGGTTATATGTACAACCGCGCGACCAAGCAGGATGACAACGGAAACGATTATCTCGGCATCCGCGGCCAGCTACTGTTCGAGCCGATGAAGGGCATGTCGGCCAAGCTCAAGGTCGAATATGGCAAGAACGATTACAAGGGGAACAACCTCGCCTTCAACGGGCTGGGCACGAGCGCGCTGGCCAATGCGATCCGCGCGGCATCGCTGCCTTATGGCGGGGTGCCTGAATATCCCAGCTTCACCCGCGTCGCCAATTCGACCTACGGGCGCGGCTTTTCGCGCACCGAGAATCTGAACGTCACGCTCACCACCAACACCGATCTCGGCGGCGGGGTGCAGCTGACGACGATCGGCGGCTATCAGAGCATCAAGGCGCGCACCGAAACCGATATCGACAACAGCCCGCTGACGCTGATCGACAATCTGCACACCGAAAAGACGACGCAGATCTCGCAGGAAGCGCGCCTGTCGGGCTCGATCGGCAAGCTCTCGCTGATCGGCGGGCTGCAATATTATTATGCGCAATCGCATATCGTGCAGAATGTGTTCTGGAACATTCCGCCGGCGCTGGTCGGGCCGTCGGTCTTGCCGTTCGAGCAGAAGAGCGAATCGATTTCACCCTTCCTTGCCGCTAATATGGAATTGCTCCCCGGCCTGACGATCGACGGCAGCGTGCGCTACAGCGACGAGACCAAGCAGGCCCGGATGCAGCAATTGGTCGGCGGTCCTGCGGCCTTCGTGCCCTATGACATCCGCGGCAAGCGCCACGAGAAATTGTGGGATTATTCGGGCAAGGTCAGCTACAAATTCAGCCGGCTCGGGCAGGTCTATGTCAGCTACGCGACGGGCAGCAAGGGCGGCGGGTTCGTCGCCAACGATACCCAACTCGGCGTCACCGGTAAGTATCAGTTCGATCCCGAGCGCGCTAAGTCGTGGGAAACCGGCATCAAGCTGCGCGGCGAGCGCGGGCTTTACGACCTCAACCTCGCGTTGTTCAGCACCAATTTCGACAACCTCCAGGTGTCGTCGTTCAACGGGACGAGCTTCGTCACCGGCAATGCCGCCAAGGTGCGGTCGCGCGGCGTGGAAGCGGAGGCCAATGTCCGGCCGGTGTCGTTCTTCAGCTTCGGCGGAAACCTCGCCTATCTCGACGCCAAATATCTCAGCTACAATGGGCCTTGCATCTATAATCAGGCGTGCCCGCTCGGTTATTCCGATCTCAGCGGCTATCGCCTGACGCGCGCACCGAAGTGGAAGTGGAGCGCCTACGGGCAGGTCGATGCCCCGCTGACCGGCGATATGGATCTCTCGGCGCGCGGCTCGGTCAATTATACCGGGCTGACCAATTATCAGGATACGCAGAATCCGGCGACGATGATGCCCGCCTACACCACGGTGGATGCGCGCATCGGGATCACCAACAAGGCGCACGGCTGGGATGTCGCGGTGGTCGGCCGCAACCTGACCAACAAGGTGAGCTGGAGCCAGGCGTTCGGCGTGCCGTTCGTCGCCGGCGCGACCGCGGTGTTCGTCAATCCGGGCCGGACCGTGACGTTTCAGGTGTCGAAGAACTTCTGAAACCTAAAAGGGGGAATTGGCGGGCAGGCAGAAATGCCGCCCGTCTTTTTTGAGCCGTGAACCCCCGCGCCCGTGCCGCAAGGTCAGTCGGCTTTGGCGGCGATGACGGCTATTTCGATGCGCGCACCGCGCGGCAGCGCGACCACCTGCACCGTCGTCCGGGCCGGGCGCGCGGTGCCGATCGCGGCGACATAGGCCGCGTTCATGCGATCATAATCGGCCATGTCGGTGAGATAGACCTGCGCCTGTTTGACGTGATCGAGCGTCATCCCCTCGCGGCGCAGCGTTGCGGCGATATTCGCCCAGATCTGTTTTGTTTGCGCCTCGATCGTCAGCGCCGGGTCGAATGTCGCGGTTGCCGGATCGGTCGCGATCTGCCCCGACAGGAAATAGAGCCCGCCTGCCCGGACGATCGGCGAAAAGGGTGAGGCAGGCCGCGGCGCCGCCGATTGGGCCGCCAGCGGCACAGCCGCGCACCCGGCGGCAAGCGTGGCCAGAATCTTGAAGATCGCTTTCGTCATCGGCCTCTCCCGCGCCCGTTCAGCCGGATTATGTCCAGCGAAACGGGCAACGCAAGCAGTGCCGATTCAGCTGCCCTGCCTTAACGGAGGGCAGGGTCCGCCTTCATCACGCGACGCTCCTGGCCTTCACCTGATATTCGCCCTTGTAGAGCGAGCCGTCGTCGGTCCCCACTTCGCGCGCGATCAGCGCGTTGGTCATCGCGTTGAGCCGCAGCAGCAGCGCGCGGTTCTTGTCGCGATTGGCCGGGCTGGCGAGATTGACCAGTTCGTCGCGGTCGCGCAGCGTATCGTATAATTCGAGATCGTTGAGCTTGGTCAGCGTCTCCCAACTGGTCGGGAGATTGTGCTGATCGGGCGCGAAATAGCGCGCGAATTTGTAGCGCCCGTCGAACACGCCGCGATAGAGCCGGCGCAGATCGGGATCGGGCGCGGCGAGCGGCTTGCTGTTCTCCACCGTCGCGGCCACGTCGGGCTGGTTCCAGCCATAGCCGACCGCGTAATTGAGCAGCGAGCCCTGCCGGTCGCGCTCGGTACGCGCGTCGGGCTGCAGCGCCGCAGCGGTCAGGTCATGCCCCTTGAGCTGCGGATGCCGCTTGGCGCGCGTCGTGCTGTCGACCCCGGCCAGCCCGAGCAGGGTCGGGGCGAGATCGAGCGTGGTGCCGAGCGCGTTGGTATCGACCCCCTTGGCGCCCTTGGGGTGCGCGATGACGAAGGGGACGCCGATATCCTCCTTATACACCGTCCCCGCCTTCTGGCGCAGCCCGTGCGCGCTGCCGCGCTCGCCGTGGTCGGAGGTAAAGACGATGATCGTATCCTCGAGCTGCCCGCTCTTCTCCAAGGCTTCCATCACCGTCGCGACATGCCGGTCGACGTCGCGGATGCAGTTGAAATAGTAATTCTGGAAGCGCTGCCACGCGGCCTCGTCGTCATGCGCCATCGTGCCGTAGAACGCCCAGGCCGCGGCGCGGATCGCGGCATGCGCCGCGGGCTTGGTCGACAGATCGTCGGCGTGGAAGCTTTTGGGCAGCGGCACCTGCCAGTCGGTGGCATAGATCGGGTGGCCGGGCGCATCGAACAGCGGCGCGATCAGGTTGGGCCGCGCGCGGCTCTTCTCGCCGGTGCCGGTCGCGTCGAAGAACATGATGTCGTGCGGATTGACGAAATTGACCGCCATGAACCACGGCTTGTCGCCCGCCTTGCCGTGATCGAAATCATTGAGCAGGTTGATCGCCTCAGCGGCGGTCGTCCCGTCGTCCATGAAGCCCTGCCAGGTCAGCCCGACGCGCTCGCCGTTGAAATTATAATCCGCAAAACCATAGGGTTCGAGCAGGGCGTCGCCGCGCGGATAGGTGATGTTGCGCTCCGAAACCTGCGGCAGCGCGATATCCGAAATATGCCATTTGCCCTTGTATGCGGTGTAATAGCCCGCCTCGCGCAGCATATGCCCGATCGTCGGGATCGTCTTGGGCAGTTCGGGATAGGGCTTGCTGTTGGGGTTGAGATAGACCCCGTTCTGCTGGGTATGCTGCCCGGTATACATCACCGCGCGCGACGGGCCGCACGGATTGGTGTTGATCAGATAATTGACGAAAGAGACGCCGCGCCGCCGCACCATATCCTGCCCCGGCAGCGGGATATGGGCGGGGATGTCGGCGAACGCGCGTTGCTGGTCGGTGACGATCAGCAGGATGTTATAGCGCCCGTCGGTGCGGCGCCCGCGCGACGGCGTGCCGCGGCCCTCCAGCGCGTCCG
>JAFKLV010000014.1 GCA_017304125.1 Sphingomonadales bacterium | reverse complement strand
CGCCTCGTCGCGGTGATCGTGCAGGCGGAGCAGATAGCTCGGGTGGATCGTCGCCAGCAGCGTCCGCCCCTCCCACGGCAGGAGCAGGCCGCGACCGGTCTTGAGCGACATGCCGTCGAGCGCGCGCAGCGCCGTCCGGCCGAGCGCGACGACCACCGCCGGGTGGACCAGCCGCACCTCCTCCTTCAGCCACCAGCGATAATGCGCAATATCCCCGGCATTGGGCGTCTGGTGCAGCCGGCGCTTGCCGCGCAGGGTGAATTTGAACCGCTTGACCGCATTGGTCACGAAGGTCGTCGCGCGATCCACGCCGATCGCCGCGAGGCATTGATCGAGCAAATGCCCGGCCGGGCCGACGAACGGGCGGCCGGACAGATCCTCCTGATTGCCGGGCTGTTCGCCGACCAGCATCAGCCGCGCGCCGATTTGTCCCTCGCCGCGCACGAAGGCCGCGCTGAAACCCGGTGCACGTAATGCCTCATCGGCCTCCTCGCTGCGATACAGCGCGGGTAAAGAAGAGAAATGTCGCCCGGTCGGGTCGCGGTCGTCCACCGGCGAGAAACGCTTCGCAAGGCCGGTAGAAGCGGCGTGTGCGCGCACCCGACCCGAAAACCGAACGATCCGTCCCTTTCCGCGTCGCATCGCGACGAAGCGATGCAGCGCAATCCGCCCGCGCCCCGTTGTTGGTCTTTGGCTCAAACGTGCGAGACCGTGTCATGCACGAAACCTTCGGCCTCCCCGCCGAACCCGCCGCTGCGACCGCCGAACCGCGCGCAGGCGTTACTTTGGATCATCGCCGCGCCAACAGCTATCTCGCGCGGCCGGGCGACCGGATGACGCATATCTTCCTGCTGATCGACGGCTGGAGCGTGCGCTATCGCCTGCTCAACGACGGCCGCCGCCAGATCACCGCGATCTTCGTGCCCGGCGATCTGTGCGACCTTGCCTGGCGCGGCGAGGAGAGCGCCACCCAGCATGTCATCGCGATCACCCCGATCCGCGCCTTGTGCATCGAACTCGGCGCGTTCGAGCGGCAGATCGAGCGCGATCCCGGTACGCGGACGATCGTCGATCATGAGGCGCATGTCGTCGCCGAGGCGCAAAGCGAATGGCTCGTCTCGCTCGGGCGGCGCAATGCGGTCGAGCGGCTGGCCTATCTGTTCTGCGAACTGGTCGAGCGGATCGGCGTGGTCAATGCCAGCGGTGCGGGCTGGTGCGACATGCCGCTGACCCAGACCGATATGGCGGATATCACCGGGCTCACCCCGGTCCATGTCAACCGCACGCTGCAGAAGATGCGGCGATCGGGGCTGATCGAACTCAAGGCACGGCAATTGCGGCTGCGCGATTTCGCCATGATCAAGAAGATCGCCTTCTTTCGCCCGCGCGCCGATGCGCGGCGGGTCGGGAGCCCCGTCTCCGGCGCGCTCGAATTGTTCCACGGCGCCCCCGCAAGCGAATATTGCTTCGCGCATGCGGAGGAGGCGCGGCTGACGCCGGCCTGAGCGCGTCACCCCGGCGTTTCGGCCGGGCGGCGCTGGATCAGCGCATCCTCGCGACGCTCGGGGCGGATATAGATCGAGGTCAGCTCGGGAAGCGCGGCCTTCATCTGCGCCTCCAGCGCCTCGATCAGCAGCTCGGCCTTGCCCATCGGCAGATCGTCGACGAAATCGGCGCTGATCGCGACGAACACCGCATCGGGCGAGGTGTGGATCGTCCGCACATGATTGACCGAGGTGATCTCGGGCCGCGCATCGAGCAATTGCCACACCGTCGCGATGATCACCGCATCCGCGCTTTCGCCGATCAGCAACCCCTTGGCCTCGCGCGCGAGCAGCATCGCCACCCCCGCCAGCACCAGCCCGATCGCGATCGAGGCGATGCCGTCGAGCCGCGGATCGCCATAATGATGGCTCGCCCAGATGCCGGCGCCGGCCAGCGCGAGCCCGATCAGCGCGGCGCTATCCTCGAACAGAACGATGAAGTTGGCCGGATCCTTCGACTGGCGGATCGATTGCCACCAGCGCCGCCCGCCGCGCTCGCTGTCGAACGCGCGCACCGCGATCGCCCAGGATGCGCCCTCCAGCACGGCAGCGATGATCAGCACGACATAAGCCACTGTCGGATCACGCACCGGCTCCGGGTGCCACACATGCGCGAGCCCCTCATAGACCGACAGCCCCGCGCCCCCGGCGAAGATCAGGATCGCGACGATGAACGCCCAGAAATAGAGCTCGCGACCATAGCCGAAGGGGTGCGCCGCGTCCGGTGGGCGCCGCGCGC
>JAFKLV010000013.1 GCA_017304125.1 Sphingomonadales bacterium | reverse complement strand
CCTTGCGGCCGGTGCGCAGCACGTTGGTCGCGCCGATATTGCCCGAGCCGATCTTGCGCAGGTCACCCGCGCCGAACGCCCGGGTCAGGATCACCCCGAACGGGATCGACCCCAACAGATAGCCGATCAGCAACGCAGCGGTCGGCGCAGACGAGAGGATTCCGGTTTCCAGTGTGGCCCCCTATGACGAACGCCCCTTTAGCTCGAAAGCGCATGCCGGTCTTGTACTTTGTCGTCATTCCGGCGGTGACACGATCTTCTTCTCCCCTCCTTCTTCTTCTCCCCCCTTTGCTCCCCTCCCTTGTTCAAGGGAGGGGAGCAGAGAAGGGGGAAGGGGAGGCCGAGCGGGGGCTTGTGTGGCCCGCGAACCGACTTCATTGCTCCAGCCGATGAGCGATACGCGGCCCGTGCTGTTCTTTGATTCGGGGGTCGGCGGCCTCTCGATCGTCGCCCCGGCGCGCGCGGCGCTGCCGGCCGCACGGTTCGTCTATGTCGCCGACTCGGCCGGCTTTCCTTATGGCACCAAGAGCGAGGCGGAGATTGCCGCGCGGGTGCCCGCGCTGCTCGGGCGGCTGGCGGAGCGTTATCGCCCGCGGCTCATCGTCATCGCCTGCAACACCGCCTCGACGATCGCGCTAGCGGCGGTGCGGCAGGCGCTCGACCTGCCGATCGTCGGCACCGTGCCTGCGATCAAGCCGGCGGCGGTGATGAGCGTCACGCGCACGATCGGCGTGCTCGGCACCGAGGCGACCGTCCGCCAGGCCTATGTCGACGATCTCGCGCAGCGCTTTGCCGCCGATTGTCGGGTGATCCGCCACGGCTCGGCCGAGCTGGTCCAGCTGGCCGAGGCGAAATTGCGTGGCGAGCCGACCGATCCGGCGCGCTACAAGGCGGTGCTCGCCGGGCTGTTCGATCAGCCGGGCGGAGACAGGATCGATGTGATCGTCAACGCCTGCACGCATTTCCCGCTGGTCGAGGCCGAGCTGGCCGCGGCCGCCGCGCCGCATGCGGTGCGCTTCGTCGACGGCGGGGAGGGGATTGCCCGGCGCATCGCGCATCTCACCGACGGGCAGGATTTCGCGCGCGACGGCGATGATGTCGCGGTGTTCACCGGCGCAGGCGGCGAGGCGCTCGCCCCCGCGCTGGCGCGTTACGGTTTCGGGCGGATCGAGCGACTGTAACGCGGCATCGCCGGCGCGATGCGCGGCGGCGATCACGGTAAGCGAGGATTTCCGCTGGCGCTGCTGCTGACATGACGGTAAGCGATCGCGACATGAGCATCGAGCACAACGAAGCGCGGCCGGTGGATTACGGGCGTGTTTTCAATCAGGCGATCGACCGGCTGCACGCCGAGGGGCGGTATCGCGTGTTCATCGACATCTTGCGCAACAAGGGGGCCTATCCCAATGCGCGCTGCTTCGCCGGGCATAACGGGCCGAAGCCGATCACGGTGTGGTGCTCGAACGACTATCTCGCGATGGGGCAGCACCCCAAGGTGATCGCGGCGATGGAGGAGGCGCTCCACGATGTCGGCGCCGGCTCCGGCGGCACGCGCAACATCGGTGGCAACACGCATTATCACGTCGATCTGGAGGGCGAGCTTGCCGATCTCCACGGCAAGGAAGGCGCGTTGCTGTTCACCTCCGGCTATGTCTCGAACGAGGCGACGCTGGCGACGGTGGCCAAGGTGCTGCCCGGCTGCATCATCTTTTCCGACGAGCTCAATCACGCCAGCATGATCGCGGGGATCCGCAATTCGGGCTGCGAGAAGCACGTCTTCCGCCACAATGATCTGGCGCATCTCGAGGAATTGCTCGCCGCGGCCGATCCGTCGCTGCCCAAGCTGATCGCCTTCGAGAGCGTCTATTCGATGGAGGGCGATGTCGCCCCGATCGCGGCGATCTGCGATCTGGCCGATAAGTATAATGCGCTGACCTATCTCGACGAGGTTCATGCCGTCGGCATGTATGGCGCGCGCGGCGGCGGGATTTCCGAGCGCGACGCGGTGGCCGATCGGCTGACGATCATCGAGGGCACGCTGGGCAAGGCGTTCGGCCCCAACCTGGCCGCCACCCGGCATGCCGCGGGCACGGGCGGAAAACCCCGCGGCGTGGTCTTCCCCAATTCGCTTTCCAGCGCCGCGCTGTTCCGGCTGGCCGGCATCCGCGCGGCCGGCGAGTTCTACGCCGCGAGCGACTGGCGGGAGCGCCTGGGCCGCCACCACCGCGATCCCGCCGCCGTCCTCCGCGCCCGGCACGAAGTCCTGCATCAGAGCGAGCTCGCCCGCC
>JAFKLV010000012.1 GCA_017304125.1 Sphingomonadales bacterium | reverse complement strand
GGGGAATACCGGTCCACTTCCTCGCCGACCCCTCCCTTGTTCAAGGGAGGAGAGAAGAAGGGGAGGAACGGAGGGGAGATATTTACTTCAAACAGCTATCCAGCCCGTTGCGCTTCACCACGCCGACATAGCTCGCCAGCCGGTTGCCGTGGCGACGGACGAAGCCTTCGGGGTCGACCGCCTCGCGCTTCTTGGGCAGCGGCAGCACGGCGGCGATGCGCGCAGCTTCCAGTGGGGTCAGATGGCTGGCGCTGTGGTTGAAATAGCGCATCGCGCCGGCCTCCGCGCCATAGGTGCCGATCCCGGTTTCGGCGACATTGAGGTACATTTCCATGATCCGGCGCTTGCCCCAGATCGTCTCGATCAGCACGGTGAACCACGCCTCGAACGCCTTGCGGACATAGCCGCCGCCCTGAAACAGGAAGACGTTCTTGGCGGTCTGCTGGCTGATCGTCGATCCGCCGCGGACACGCCCGCCCTCGGCATTACGCCACGCCGCGCCGGCGATCGCCTTATAGTCGAACCCGTGATGCGAGCAGAAACGCGCATCCTCGCCGGCGATCGCGGCGCGCGCCATATTGGGGTCGATCTCGCTCAGCGGCTTCCACTGTTTGGTGATCGAATGGCCGGAGAGCAGATCGCCCATCATCGTGAAGGTGAACGGCACCGGCACGAAGCGCAGGATCACCACCCACAGCACCGACAGGCCGACGAACCACATGGCGACCTTGCCGCCGATACGAAGCACACGCGCGATCATGCACGGTGGTTAGGTCAACAGAAGGCGGTTTTCCAATACCCAAACGCCGTCATGCCGGGCTTGACCCGGCATCCAGAGCCAAAAGCGTCATCGCTCGTTACTCCGGATGCCGGGTCGAGCCCGGCATGACGATAAAGGGTAAGGCCCGATCAGGCCGGCAGCAGGCGCTTTTCGCCGGCCAGCCGCATCATCGCCTTCTGCAGTTTCTCGAACGCGCGCACCTCGATCTGGCGGACGCGCTCGCGGCTGACGCCATAGACCTGCGAGAGTTCCTCCAGCGTCTTGGGATCGTCGGTCAGGCGCCGCTCGGTCAGGATGTGCTTCTCGCGATCGTTGAGGTCGTCCATCGCCGAGACGAGCATCTCATGCCGCACATCGGCCTCCTGCGCGTCGGCGATGACATTGTCCTGCAACGGCGCATCATCGGCGAGCCAATCCTGCCACTGGCCCTCGCCATCCTCGCGCATCGGGACGTTGAGGCTGGTATCCCCCCCCATCGCCATGCGGCGGTTCATGCTGACCACATCGGCCTCGGTGACGCCGAGATCGGTGGCGATCTTCGCCACGTCCTCCGGCTTCAGATCGCCGTCGTCGAATGCGTCGAGCCGGGCCTTCATCCGGCGCAGGTTGAAGAACAATTTCTTCTGCGCCGCGGTGGTGCCCATTTTCACCAGGCTCCACGAGCGCAGGATGAACTCCTGGATCGAGGCCCTGATCCACCACATCGCATAAGTGGCGAGGCGGAAGCCGCGATCGGGCTCGAATTTCTTCACGCCCTGCATCAGGCCGATATTGCCCTCGGAGATCAGCTCCGACACCGGCAGGCCGTAGCCGCGATAGCCCATCGCGATCTTCGCCACGAGGCGCAGGTGCGAGGTGACGAGCTGCGCCGCCGCCTCGGTATCGCCATGCTCCTGGAAACGCTTGGCGAGCATATATTCCTGCTCGGGCGCCAGGATGGGGAACTTCTTGATCTCGGCGAGATAGCGGTTGAGGCTCTGCTCTCCGCCGAGCGCAGGGATCGTCGCGGGGACGTTGCTGCGATTTGCCATGATCCTAACCCTTTCCCTTGATCGGGAAGCAGCGGCCCCTGAAGCGGTGCCGCGCTGTCTCCCATTCTATACGTTGAGCTGACTGAACAGTTCCTGCATGTCTGCAGGCATTGCGCTATCGAATGATAAAGCCGTTCTTGTTATCGGATGGATGAACCCCAGCCGGGCGGCGTGCAAGGCCTGCCGCCGGAAACCGAGCGTTTCGAGGATCACGCGATGCGCGTGCTTGGTCCGGCCGTAAACCGGGTCGCCAAGCAAGGCATGGCCGAGCGAGGCCATATGGACGCGCACCTGATGCGTCCGCCCCGTTTCCAGCCGGCATTCGACCAGTGCCGCGTCGCGCCGCAACCGCTCCACCGTGCGATAATGCGTGACGGCGCGTTTGCCGGTGGCGACGATCGCGATCTTCTTGCGATTCTGCGGGCTGCGCGCCAGCGGCGCATCGACCTTGCCCGCGGACGGGGTCGGCACCCCGCC
>JAFKLV010000011.1 GCA_017304125.1 Sphingomonadales bacterium | reverse complement strand
GGATCGCGATGAGACCCAAACGGCCTATCGCATCGTCATCTCGACGAGCAAGGCCGCCGCCGCCTCGGGCAGCTACCTCCACGACACCGGCTGGCAGGACTCCGCGCAGTCGAGCTCCGTGGAGATTCCGGGAATCTCGGGCAAGCTGCACGACGACTCGCTCTATTACTGGCAGGTGCAGACCAAGGATCGCGAGGGCGCCGAGAGCCCGCTCTCCGCCGCAGAACCGTTCAACACCCCCACCGCATGGGCCGACACCCGCGGCGCCTGGTTGGAATATGCCGAGGACGACTCCCCGGCGGATGCCAACCGCTTCTTCTCGGTCTCCGCGGGCCAGAGCAGCCCGGGCTCGCTCCTGAGCCTGGCATCCGGCTCGGGCGAGGGCGTCGCGCCGACCGCGGCTCCCGCAGTGGTAGCGCCCGCCGCCCTGAACCAGTGGACGAACTACTCGCTCGAGGCCGACATCTACACCGCGAATGCGTTGGGCGTGATCTTCCGCCGGGCCGGTTCGAAGGACCTGATGTGGCAGTTCCGCTCGTCCGGAATCTCCAGCGATGCCAACCAGGTGTGCGCGCACACCGGCACGAGCTACACCAAGCTGAGCTGCTCCCCCGCGACGATCCCGGCGAACACCTGGGTGCGCGTCAAGATCACCGCGATCAACGACGTGGTGACCACCTCGGTCAACGGCACGCTCGTCGACACCAGGACCGTCGCGAATTCGGCGTCCGGCACGATCGGCTTCCGCACCGGTAGCACCGAGAGCGGCCGCGTCGACAACATCGTGGTGCGCAACGTCAGCACCGGCAAGACGCTCTACGCCGACGATTTCAGCACCGCGACGGGAGCCGCGGGCTTCACCGGCACCGTCGGGGTCACCGGCGGCTACCTCGGCGTCCCCGCGGGTCAGAGCGGGGGCGCCGTGCTCACCGTCGCCGACGATGCCGCGCTCGGCACCGGCTTCGCCGCGCACCCGGGCAGCATCGCACCGGCCGCTGCGAATGCGTGGACGAACTATTCGATCGACGCGGACGTGCAGACCTCCTCCGCACTGGGAATCGTTTTCCGTGACAACGGAAGCCAGAACTACATGTGGCAGTTCAAGCCCTCCAACAACACGCTCAACTACCACGCGGGGCGCGACTACGCGGGCGCGACCCCGACCAACCCCGCCTCCCCGACCCTGCCGAGCGGCGCCCTCTCCACCGGCAAGTGGTTCCATCTCCGCATCGAGGCGCAGGGCAGCACGATCCGCAGCTACATCGACGGCGCGCTGGTCGGCACGGTCACCGATACGAATGCCGCCGCCGGCACCATCGGGCTGCGCACCGGGCTCTCCGAGAGCGCCAGGATCGACAACCTGGTGGTGCAGAGTCTCGACAGCGGGAAGTACCTCTACGCCCAGGACGTCCAGGGGCTCCCGCTGGGTCAGTCGCCCGACTTCGAGGGCGTGAGCGTCGCCGCAGAGCAGTCGACCGCCATGGTGTTCCCCAAGTTCATGTTCCTCAGGCATACCTTCGACCTCGAGAACGCCGGCACGATCGAGCGTGCCGTGGTCTCCGCGTCCGGGTACAACACCCAGTCGAGCCTGAGCGCGATGGCGGATCTGTTCGTCAACGGCAAGGCACTGGGCACCTATCCCGCACGCACGCACGGCGGTGCCCCGTCTGGCACACTGCAGTACTACAACTCGTACGACGTGACCGACCAGCTGCGCGATGGCGAGAACGTGATCGCATCACTCGCCTACAACCGCGATGCGGCGCGGGCCGTGCTGGTGCAGCTGACGGTGTGGCGCACGGACGGCACCAAGCAGGTGCTGACCAACTCGGCCCGAGACGCATCCCAGTGGCACGCCTATGACGGCACGCCGGTGTTCGGCGACACGCTGCAGGCGAGGAACGGTGCCTACTACGACCAGCACGCAGAGAACCTGGTGTCCGCGAAGTACCCATCGGGCTTCGAGCGGGTCGGCTACACGGAAGACACCGCCTGGCATCCCGTGCGCGTCTCGGGCGCGATCAACGGCTCGCGGGTGCTCGCACCGTTCACCGCCGAGAACACCGAGCGGCATTGGATGCCCGCAGCATCGGTCACCGATCGCGGCAACGGCACCTATGTGGTCGCGCTGCAGAAGGAGATCGTCGGCTCGCTGGAGCTGAAGATCGACTCGCCTGAAGCGCGGGCCATCACCGTGAAGTACGCGGAGAACCTGAATGCTGACGGCTCGATCCGACTCGGGGGCGCGGGCTCCGGATCGTACCCTCCGTATCAGGAGACCTGGAAGCTCCAGG
>JAFKLV010000010.1 GCA_017304125.1 Sphingomonadales bacterium | reverse complement strand
CGAGCCGGGGTCCATCGGGAGGCAGGCGCAGGGCAAGAGTGCCCTGCCGTGGCGCGTGCGGCTTGATGGACCCCGGCTCAAGGCCGGGGTGACGAGTAGGGCGGAATGCAGCCCGCTCGCGCTAGCCGAAGGTCGATTGGCCCTTATCCGTGCCCAACGATGACCGCCGACGTACAGGAAAGATTTCGCGCGGTTCGCCGCAACGGATCGCTGACGCGGCGGATGATTCTGATCGCGGCGGCGTGGATCCTGCTGCTGCTCGCCGGCGGCGGGCTGGCGCTCGATCGCGTGCTGGCCAGCGCGGTGACGCGCAATTTCGACGATCAGCTCGAATATGTCCTGCAATCGTTGCTCGTCTCGGCCGAGATCGGGCCGGACGGCGAGGTGATCTTCAACCGCGAGCCGGCCGACCAGCGCTTCCTTGAGCCCTATTCGGGGCTTTACTGGCAGGTCTCGGCGCCGGGGCGGGAGCCGTTCCCGTCGCGCTCGCTCTGGGATCGCCAGCTCGCTTACGGCGCCAATCACGACGATCGCAGCGTCCACACCTACGACAGCAACCAGTTCCGCGACGAGAAATTGCGCGTGGTCGAGCGCGACGTCACGCTGCCGCGCTCCAAGGTCCGCTGGCGCTTTCAGGTCGCGCAGAGCCGCAGCGGGCTCGATGCGCAGATCGACGTGCTGCGGCGGACCTTGGTGCGCAGCTTCCTGCTGCTCGGGCTCGGGCTGATCGTGCTCGCGGCGCTGCAGACCTTTTACGGCTTGCTCCCGTTGCGCAAATTGCGGCTGGAAATCGCCAAGATGCGTGGCGGACGGATCAACCGCATCTCGGGCGACATGCCGGTCGAGGTCGCGCCGCTGGTCGAGGAATTGAACGCGCTGGTTGCGCATAATGAGGTGCAGGCCGAGGAAGCGCGGCGCCACGCCGGCAACCTCGCGCATGCGCTCAAGACCCCGCTCACCGTGATCATGAACGCGGCGACCGCCAATTCCGACGATCTGTCGGAGACGGTGGTGCGCGAGGCGCGGACGATGCGGCGGCAGGTCGATCACCATCTCGCCCGTGCGCGTGCGGTCGGGCGGCGCGGATCGGCGCATAGCCGTGCCGAGGTGTGGCCGTCGATCGAATCGGTCGAGCGCGCGGTGCAGCGGCTCTATCCGCATGTCCGCATCGATATGGACGGCCGCAAGGATCTCGTCGCGCATATCGAGCGCCAGGATCTCGACGAGATCATGGGCAATCTGGTGGAGAATGCCGCGAAATACGGTGGCGGCAGCGTGTTCGTGACGGTCACGGCACAGGCCGGCTTTGTCGAGATACTGGTCGAGGACGACGGCACCGGCATTCCCGAGGAAGAGCGGGTGCGGATCTTCGATCGCGGCGCGCGGCTCGATACCGGCAAGCCCGGGACCGGGCTGGGCCTTGCGATCGTGCGCGACGTGGCGGAAATTTACGAAGGCACCGTCGCGCTGGAGGAAAGCGAGGATCTGGGCGGCCTGCTCGTCCGGCTACGACTGCCGATGGCACAGGCCGAATAGTCGTTCATTGAACATTCGGTAACCAACTCAGGTTACGACTGGCGCATGGACCGCGCACGCCGCAATCGCCTGCTTTGGGTGGGTTTCCTCTATTTCGTCCTCGTTGCGGCATCGACCCGGCTGGTAACCGGCGACGAGGCGCTCGCCTCGATCTGGCCGGCCAATGCGGTGCTGCTGGCGATGCTGCTGCAGCCCGGCAAGCCGCGCTGGGGCGATGTGCTGGTCGCGGGCGTGGGGGCCAATGTACTCGCCAATCTGGTGCTGCACGGCACGTTCGTTACGCCGCTCTTATACGGCCTGATCGATGTCGGCGAGGTGACGTTGGTCGCCCTCGCACTGCGGCGCACGATGGATATGGAGGAAATTCTCGGCGCGCCGGAAAATGTCGGGCATTTCGTCCTGTGGGCGGGCGGTGTCGCACCGGCGCTAAGCGGGCTGGGGGGCGCGACGGTCGCCTGGGCGTTTCTCCACGAGGATTTCTTCCTTTCGCTCCACACCTGGTATTTCAGCGACGCGCTCGGGCTGCTGGTCTTCACGCCCTTCTTCACGTCGCTGATCGGCGGCGAATATCGCCAGTCCTTCCTGGAAAAGAACCGCCGCGAGCGGCTTGAGGCGCTGGCGATCCATTTGCTCGTGCTGGCCACCGCGATCGGGGTGTTCCTATGGGCGCCGCCCGCGATGCTGTTCCTGCTGTTCGCGCCGCTGATGCTGGTGACGTTCAAGCTCGGCCGGCTGGGGACGCAGGTGGCGATCATGATCGTC
>JAFKLV010000009.1 GCA_017304125.1 Sphingomonadales bacterium | reverse complement strand
CTAGAATTTTATGTAAGATACGAGGGGAAAATCGCGCTTCCGGCGATGGGAGAGCCCCGGCGCGCAGACGGATTGTGGAAGAGAACCTGCTTTGAAGTTTTTCTAAAATCGATGGGCGATGGCCCATACGTCGAGTTTAATCTTTCTCCGTCATTTGAGTGGGCAGCTTATTCGTTCGACAGCTATCGCAGCGGAATGCGCGAGCTCGCGCTCGAATTTGCCCCCGAAATCTCGATTACTCCCGATACCCCCGGCCATTTCTGGCTGGCTGCGGAGCTGGATATTTCCGCGATCGGTGTGCGCAAAGCGGCAATGAATCTCACTGCCGTGATCGAGGATGATGAGGGAGGAAAATCCTATTGGGCGCTGGCTCATGCTCCTGGCGCGCCGGATTTCCACAACCCGGATTGCTTTGTCGCGCGGCTCCCGGCACCTGAGCGGCCATGAAATTCGGGATCGATCGCCTGCTCGCCGATGCGAGCCTCAGGAAGCCGCTGGAGGGGAAGCGTGTCGCATTGCTCGCGCATCCCGCCTCCGTCACCGCCGACCTTACGCACAGCCTCGACGCGCTGGTCGCGACCGGGCTGAAGATCAGTGCTGTGTTTGGCCCGCAGCATGGCGTGCGCGGCGATCTGCAGGACAATATGATGGAGTCGCCCGACTTCACCGATCCGACCTATGGCATGCCGGTGTTCAGCCTCTACGGTGAGGTGCGCCGGCCGACCGGGCAGGCGATGGGGACGTTCGACGTGCTGCTGGTCGATCTGCAGGACGTGGGGTGCCGCATCTACACCTTCGTCACGACCCTGCTCTACGTGCTCGAGGCCGCGGCGGCGCATGGCAAGGAAGTGTGGGTGCTCGATCGCCCCAATCCCGCCGGCCGCCCGATCGAGGGGCTGACCTTGCGCCCCGGCTGGGAGAGCTTCGTCGGCGCCGGGCCGATGCCGATGCGCCACGGCATGACCTTGGGCGAGATGGGGCGCTGGTTCATCGATCACTTTCGCCTCGATGTCGCCTATCGCGTGGTCGAGATGGAGGGCTGGCAGCCCGATGCGGCGCCCGGTTACGGCTGGCCGCCCGAGCGCGTGTGGATCAACCCCAGCCCCAATGCCGCCAACGTCAATATGGCGCGGGCCTATGCCGGCACGGTGATGCTGGAAGGCACGACGCTGAGCGAGGGGCGGGGCACGACGCGCCCGCTCGAATTGTTCGGCGCGCCCGATGTGGATGCGCGCGCGGTGATGAGCGAGATGCGCGCGCTGGCGCCGCAATGGCTGGCTGGCTGTACGCTGCGCGATATCTGGTTCCAGCCGACGTTCCACAAACATGTCGGGGCATTGTGCGCCGGGGTGTTCATTCACGCGGAGGGCGCTGCTTACGATCATGCCGCTTTCCGCCCGTGGCGGTTGCAGGCGCTGGCGTTCAAGGCGATCCGGCGGCTGTACCCGGATTATCCGCTATGGCGTGATTTCCCCTATGAATATGTCTTCGACAAGCTGGCGATCGATGTGATCAACGGCGGCCCGGGCTTGCGCGAATGGGTCGATGATGCGGCCGCGGTGGCGGGCGATCTCGACGCGCTGACCGTTCCCGACGAGCAGGCGTGGGAAGCCGAACGGAAGGCGTTTCTGCTGTATTGAGCTTTCCCTCTTCTGCTCCCCTCCCTTGAACAAGGGAGGGGTCGGGGGTGGGTTGGTGTGGGGGGCACCGCTGCGCTGGCCTCATACCCACCCATCCCCAGCCCCTCCCTTCACGAGGGAGGGGAGCAGGAAGTGAATAACCTCAGCGTTCGATCGTCACCGTCGAGGGGTGATGTTTGTCGAGGTGGCGCCTGATCGTCCGCAGATTGAGCGTGTTCGAGCGATAGAAGAAGTCGGCCGCATCGCCGATCACCGGGATGACCCCGAGCAAGGCGTCGAACCCGACCCGCGCGCTCATCCGCGCGAGCTGGAAGCGGCTCATGCCGAGGTTGCGCGCCTCCCACACGATCCACGCGCCCAGCGCGGCGGCGATCAGGTCGCCCACCACCGGCACCAGCCCGAGCAAGGCGTCGAGCCCGACACGCCGGTTGATTCCGGGCACGACGAACAATCCTTCGAGCAATTTCTCCATCACCTCGATCCGCTGGCGGATCGCGGCGGGGTCGCGGCCGATGGGCAGGCGATCGAGGATCGCCGGATCGATACGGGCGGTACGCATGGTCATGACGGTCACTTGGGGACGGCGCGCAGCCTGTTCAACGGGTGCCACGCGCGCGCGTTCGGCTGCCACTGGCGCAGCCGCAGCGATACCAGCGACC
>JAFKLV010000008.1 GCA_017304125.1 Sphingomonadales bacterium | reverse complement strand
CAGGAACCTCTTGCCCTGCGCCTGCCTCCCGATGGACCCCGGCTCAAGGCCGGGGTGGCGGAGGGGATAAATCGCCAAATGCGATTGCCCCCCTGAAGGGGAGGCGCTTTTGCTTCCGAAGCCCGCTTGGTCTATCGCGCGCGCATTCCCGGACGATCACGGACACCATGACGCTTTATTCTCGCTTTGCCGCGCATATCGATGCGGCGCTCGATGCCCTTGTCGCCGCCGGCGTGCTGCCGGCCGATCTCGATCGTCGCAATGTGACGGTCGAGCCGCCGCGTGACACGAGCCACGGCGATCTCGCCACCAATGCCGCGATGGTGCTGGCCAAGCCGGCCAAGTCCAACCCGCGCGCGTTGGCCGAGAAGATCGCCGATGAGCTGCGCCGGCTCGACGAAGTGGCGGCGGTGGAAATCGCCGGCCCGGGCTTCATCAACATGCGGCTGACCGACGATACGTGGCGCGCCGAGCTGTCCGCGATCCGCGATGCGGGCAGCGATTATGGCCGCTCGCAGCGCGGCCACGGCATGCGCGTCAACGTCGAATATGTCTCCGCCAACCCGACCGGGCCGATGCACATGGGGCATTGCCGCGGCGCGGTGGTCGGCGATGCGCTCGCCGCCTTGCTCGAATTCGCCGGCTATGACGTGACGCGCGAATATTATGTCAACGATGCCGGCGGGCAGGTCGACGTGCTCGCCCGCTCGGCGCACCTGCGCTACCGCGAGGCGCTGGGCGAGGCGATCGGCGAAATCCCCGAGGGGCTCTATCCGGGCGATTATCTCGTGCCGGTCGGCCAGTCGCTCGCCGACGAATTCGGCGATCGTTATGCCACGGCGCCGGAAAGCGACTGGCTGGTGCTGTTCCGTACCCGTGCGGTCGCGGCGATGATGGCACTCATCAAGGCCGATCTGGCGCTGCTCGGCATCCATCACGCGGTGTTCGCGTCGGAGGCCGAACTGCAGGCGGCGGGCAAGCCCGAGGCGGCCGAGAAATGGCTGCGCGCGCGCGATCTGGTCTATGACGGCGTGCTCGATGCCCCCAAGGGCGAAGTGCCCGACGATTGGGAGCCGGTCGAGCTGCCGTTGTTCCGCTCGACCCAGTTCGGTGACGATCAGGATCGCCCGATCAAGAAGTCGAACGGCGCGTGGACCTATTTCGGCGCCGATCTCGCCTATCACTTCCAGAAGGCGCAGGGCGCCGACGAGCTGATCGACATCTGGGGCGCCGATCACGCCGGCACGGTCAAGCGGATCGTCGCCGCGGTCGCCGCGCTGACCGAGAACAAGACGCGCTTCGATATCAAGCTGGTCCAGATGGTCCGCCTGCTCCGCGGCGGCGAGCCGGTGAAGATGTCCAAGCGCGCCGGCAATTTCGTCACGCTCGCCGATGTCGTGCGCGAGGTCGGCAAGGATGTCGTGCGCTTCACGATGCTCACCCGCCGCGCCGACGCGCAGATGGATTTCGATTTCGCCAAGGTGGTCGAGGCGTCGAAGGACAATCCGGTCTTCTACGTCCAATATGCGCACGCCCGCACCGCCTCGCTGCATCGTCGCGCCGCGGAGGCCGGAATCGACGCGAGCAGCCCCGATCTGTCCCGTCTTGATACGGAAGAGCTGGCGCTGGTGAAGCTGGCGGCGCAATTCCCGCGCATCGTGGAGACCGCCGCGGCGGCGCGCGAACCGCATCGCATCGCCTTTTATTTGTACGATTTGGCTGCGGCCTTTCACTCGCTCTGGAATGTCGGCAATGATCGCCCCGATCGGCGCTTCCTGGTCGTCGAAGACCCGGCGTCGAGCGCGGCACGTCTGCTCTTGGCGGATGGCTGCGCGCAAATTATTCGTAACGGACTTTCCATCGTGGGGGTGGAAGCGGTCTCGGAGATGTAGGCGGTGACGGCGGTGGACAAGATCGATCTCAGTAACCTTGATCGTTTGCCCTGGCTGGAATCGGTTGAACCCGAAGACGAGGACAATGGCGAACCCGGCGTTCTGCGACAGGTCTTGCTCGTCATCGTCGGGCTGCTGCTGTTGGCGGGGATCGTCTTCGGCATCTACAAGATGCAGCAGCACGTCGGCGCGCCGTCGGGCAGCGGCGATCTGATCAAGGCGCCCCCCGGCGACTATAAGGTCAAGCCCGATGAACCGGGCGGGCTGAAGGTGAGCGGCGAGGGCGATTCGGCGATCGCCACCAGCGCCGGCGCCAATGCCTCCGCCGCGATCGACCTGAGCGCGGTGCCCGAAGCGCCGATCAATGGCCGCCGCGCCGCCGCCAAGCCGGCGCCGGGGGCGAATGCCGGCGAGCGCGTCG
>JAFKLV010000007.1 GCA_017304125.1 Sphingomonadales bacterium | reverse complement strand
TCGAGCGCCTCGCTCAGCACGATCTGGCACGACAGCCGGATGATGCGAGTCACCGCATAAGCGAGATCGCACATATCTTCCTCATCCTCGCCGGCGGGCGGCAGCCGGTCGAAATCAGCGCGCCCGATGCCACCCCACCGGCGCCGGCGACCGCATTTTTTCGGGAGGATGGGACCTGAAGGAAGTCGCCGCGCCGGGGTTCGACCCCGCGCTCGACGACCATCCCGAGCTTGGGCACGGTGCGGGCGGATTTGCCGGGATCGTCGAATATCACGACCTGCTCAAGCCGGTCATTTGCGCGGTCAACGGCGCTGCCGTCGGCGGAGGCTTCGAGATGGCGCTCGCCTGCGACGTGATCCTCGCCTGCGAAAGCGCCTTCTTTCAGCTGCCGGAGATGCAGCGCGGCTTTCTCGCGGATGCGGGCGCCCTCCAGCGGCTGCCCCTCGCGCTGCCCGACTTCGAGCAGATGTTCGCCGGGGGAGGCCTCCGCCTCGTGGATCGAGCCGTCGGTGGCGATGAAGCGCACCTTCATGCCGCGATCCTCTGCGCATCAGCAGCGGCGGCGATTCGAGAGAGTGCGGTGATCAATTCCTCCTCGGTCGTATAGCGGCCGAAGCCGAGCCGGATCGAGCTGCGCGCCTGCCGGTCGTCGAGCCCGATCGCCTTGAGCACATGGCTCGGCCGGCCCGAGCCGCTGGCGCAGGCCGATCCGGCGGAAAAGGCGATATCGCGGCAATCGGACATCAATCGGTTCACATCCAGCCCCTCGCGCCGCACGTTGAGATTGCCGTGATAGCGCTGCCTCTCAGCGCCGTTGATCGTCCAGCCGGCAAGCCGATCTGTTGCAACCGACCACAATCGCTCGACATGCGCCGCATCCGCCGCCGCGCGCGCGCGCATCAACCGCGCCGCGACCCCGAAGCCGACGCATAAAGCGGGGCTCAGCGTTCCCGAGCGCCCGCCCTCCTGATCGCCGCCGTGGAGCAACGGTTCGAGCGCCACGCCGTCGCGGACCCACAAAGCGCCGACGCCCTTCGGCCCGTGGATCTTATGCGCGGAAAGCGCGATCAGATCGCAGCCTTCGGGCATTGCCACCCGGCCATAGCCCTGCACCGCGTCGCACAGCATCAGCGCGCCCGCGTCATGCGCCGCCGCGGCAATCTCCGCGATCGGCTGGATCACCCCGATCTCGTTATTGACCAGCATCGCCTCGACCAGCCCCGCGCCGGGCAGCGCCGCCGCCAGCGCGGCGCGATCGACCAGCCCGGCGCGATCGACCGGCACCACCCGCGCCGCACCGCCGGCGCGCGCCGTATCGAGCGCCGCGGCATGTTCGGTCGCGATCGTCACCACCGGGCCGGCAACGCCCTTGATCGCCCAGTTGAGCGCCTCGGTCGCGCCGGAGGTGAACACCAATCTGCCCCCTGCGGGCAGCAAGGTCGCGATTTCACCACGCGCCACCTCGATCGCCGCCTTGGCCTTGCGCCCGGCGGAATGCGCCGAATGCGGATTGGCATGGCTGTCGCGGAGCCACGGCAGCATCGCCTCCAGCGCCTCGGGGGCGAGCGGGGTCGTCGCCTGATAATCGAGATAGATCATGCCGCGAGCCGCCGCGCCTGCCGCGCGACATCGCGCCACGCGGCGATGAAGCGATCGACATCGCCCGCGCCGGTCATCCGCCCGAAACTGACGCGGACCACCTCGCGCGTCTGTTCCTCGCTCCAGCCCATCGCGCGCAACACGTGGCTCGGCTTCATGCTGCCGCTGGCGCAGGCGCTGCCGGCCGAGACCGCGATTCCCGCCATGTCGAAGCGAATCAACTGCGCGGTCGCGGCGAGGCCGGGCAGCCGATAGCTGCCGATCGCCGGATGACGCGGCGCGCCCTCGCCGACGACGATCCCGCCCGACCGGCGGATCGCATCGTCGAGCCGCGCGCGCAACGCGTGATGATCCGGCTCGGGCTCGGCAAGCGCGGCGGCATAGCCCAGAATAGCGGGGAGGTTTTCGGTGCCGGGGCGATAGCCGCGCTCCTGCCCGCCGGTCGGCCGCAGCGTCGCGAGATCGCGCACCAGCAGCGCGCCGATCCCCGGCGGGCCGCCGCGCTTGTGCGCGGATAGCGCGACGAAATCGGCGAGCCCGGCCAGTTCGCCAGACGCCGGCATCTGCGCCGCATCGACCAGCAGCAGCCCGCTGGCGGCACGAACGATCTGTGCCGCCGCCGCGATCGGCTGACGCACCCCCGTCTCGCTGTTGCACCATTGCAGGCAGACCAGTGCCGGCGCCTCGGCCAGCAGCCGCGCCAGCGCATCGAGATC
>JAFKLV010000006.1 GCA_017304125.1 Sphingomonadales bacterium | reverse complement strand
GCGGTGCGGCGATCGGCCGGCCCGATCCGCGTTTCCACCCCGGCAAGGGTGAAACCACCGGCGCGCACCTCGCCTCCGGTCGCGGCGAGCGTCAGCGGGCTCGAGCCGATCGCTCCCTCCAGCCGGGTCGCGGCGATTCGCGCGCCATAGCCGGACCTTGTGTCGAACAGCGCCGCGCCGGTCGGGCACAGGGTCAGCCGCGCCTGACGCAGCACGACGCCCCCCGCCGCCAGCCGGTCGAAGGCGAGCGGGGTGCACATCGGGTTGAGCGTCACCGCGCTCCCCGCCACCGTCGCGACCAGCGGGAGGCGCAGATTTTCCACCCGCCCGTCGCCGAGCGGGCCGGACAGCGCGGCAGCGGTGCGGATCGTCACGTGGCCGCGTGCGTCGCTGGCGAAGGAGATCGGCGCCAGCGTCAGCGCCGCGCCGCCCGCCGCATAAGGCGCGATCGTCGCGCTGCCGGTCAACGCACCGCCGGCGGCCGGCTGTCGCATCGTGATTCGCGCCGCCGGGAAGCCGCCGCCCGACAGCGACGCCGCGCCGTTGACGCGCCAGCCCGCCGCCTGGCCAAACGGGACGCTGCCATCGTCCAGCGCCAAGCGCGCGCCACTGGCGGCGTCCGCCGAGAGACCCGAGAGAGTAAAAATCCCATCCCGCGCAAGCCCGACATTGCCGGTGATATCGAAGCGCCGCGCCGCGCCGCCCGCAGCCGCCATAAGCTGCTGCGCGAGCGGGGCGATCGGCGTCCCCGCCCCCGTCCCCCCGGCCCGCGCGATCGCGCGGCGGGTGGTGTCGTCGAGCGCGACGCCGCGTGCCCGCACGTCCCCGGCCAGCGTGGGGCGTCCGTCGATCACCTGCCATTTGCCGGTGACCCCCAGCCGCTCGCCCAGCGCAGCGGCCAGCGCGAACGGCCCGCTACCGAGATCGGCGCTGCCCTCGGTGCGCCGCGCATTGCCGGCGAAACTGATCGTGCCGCCGATCGCCGCCGCGCGCGCGCCGGCCCCGGTCAGCCGGTCGGCGCGCAATCCGACATTGCCCGACCAATGATCGAGCGCCGTGCCGATCGTGGCACTCACCCCGATCCGCGCGCCGGCCAGCGTCACGCCGCCGCATTGCGCCTCGGGGATACCGACCGGGCCGGAGACATGCGGCCCGTCGCGGCCGATCGTCACCTTGAGCACCGCATTGGGGCGCGTCAGCGTGCAGCCGCCCGCCGCGATTTCCTCGCTCAACGCGGCAATTGTGCCGTGGAACCCATTGTCGAGGCGTCCATCTCCGGCGATCTTCAGCCCGACGACTCCATAAGGGGTTTCGAGCCGGACGCGCGCATCCTCCACCCCCAGGTCGATCGCCGGCAAGCTGAAGCCCTGCTGGTTGCTGGCCGCCGGCAGCAGGCGATCGATCGCGCCGAGCGAGATCTTGCCGTCCGCCAGCCGTGCGCGCACGCGGACATGCCCGGCGCGCACCCCGGCGACATAGGGGCCGGTCAGCCCGATCGCGGTATAGGTCTCGACCCAATCGGCGACGAGATCGGGGTTAGCCGGATCGCCGATCACCACATTGGTCAGCCGCTGCCGGCCAACCCCCAGATCGGTGATGTGATAGCGCGCCGCCACGCCGTCGCGGACCAGTTCGCGATCGATGAAATCGGTCGCGATCGGCACGCGCTGCACCCACAGCACGCCAAACGCCGCGACGGCGATCGCGCCGACGGCGACGCCGATGCGGCGGCCTCTACTCCTGAGGAAGCGGCGACGCGGCCTTTCGCTTTCGTCCACCGCTGTCCGCCGTCCTTCCAAATCGCCTGAGGATCGATCCATAACCGCCGATACAACGCGCGTGCAATTGCATGGAGCCATCCGCCATCTTACGCTCCACCCCGATGGCCGACGGCGATGCCCTTTCCGACACCATCGGCCACCGTGCGCGGCTACGGGACAGGCTGCTGGCGCGCGGCGGCGGGGATGCGTTGCTCGATCACGAACTGATCGAATATCTCCTCGCGCTCGCCATCCCGCGCCGCGATACCAAGCCGCTCGCCAAGGCGCTGCTGCGCGAATTCGGCGGCATCGGCGGGTTGCTGACCGCGGATGCCGAGGCGCTGACCCGCGTGCCCGGGATGGGCGACACCTCCGCCGCCGCGATCAAGATCGCGCATGCCGCCGCGCTGCGGCTGCTTCAGGGAGAGGTCACGGCGCGGCCGGTGCTGGGCAATTGGCAGGCTTTGCTCGATTATCTCCATGCCGATATGGCGCATCACGCGATCGAGCGTTTCCGCGTGCTCCATCTCAACACGCGCAACATGCTGATCCGCGACGAGGTGATGAGTGAGGGGTCGAT
>JAFKLV010000005.1 GCA_017304125.1 Sphingomonadales bacterium | reverse complement strand
CAGCAAGGTGACCGGCGAGGTCGTCTATCTCTCCGCAATAGAAGAGGCGAAGCACACGATCGCGCAGGCCAACGCCGAGGTCGATCCTGACGGCCGCCTGATCGAGGAACTGATCTCGGCGCGTCAGGCCGGTGAATTCCTGATGGCGCTGCCCGAGACGATCACGTTGATGGACGTGTCGCCGAAGCAGCTCGTCTCGGTCGCCGCCTCGCTGATCCCGTTCCTGGAGAACGACGACGCGAACCGCGCGTTGATGGGCTCGAACATGCAGCGCCAGGCGGTGCCGCTGGTCAAGGCCGAGGCGCCGTTCGTCGGCACCGGCATGGAGGAGACGGTTGCGCGCGATTCGGGCGCGGCCATCGCCGCCAAGCGCGCCGGTGTGATCGATCAGGTCGATGCCAGCCGTATCGTCGTCCGCGCGACGGGCGAGGTTTCGGCCGAGGAATCGGGCGTCGACATCTACACGCTGATGAAGTTCCAGCGCTCGAACCAGTCGACCTGCATCAACCAGCGCCCGCTGGTGAAGGTGGGCGACGTGGTCAACGCCGGCGACATCATCGCCGACGGCCCGTCGACCGAGTTCGGCGAGCTGGCGCTCGGCCGGAACGCGCTCGTCGCGTTCATGCCGTGGAACGGCTACAATTATGAGGACTCGATCCTCATCAGCGAGCGGATCGTGAAGGACGACGTGTTCACGTCGATCCACATCGACGAGTTCGAAGTGGCCGCCCGCGACACCAAGCTCGGGCCGGAAGACATCACCCGCGACATCCCGAACGTCGGCGAGGAAGCGCTGCGCAACCTCGACGAAGCGGGCATCGTCTATATCGGCGCCGAAGTGGAGCCGGGCGACATCCTGGTCGGCAAGATCACCCCGAAGGGCGAAAGCCCGATGACGCCGGAGGAAAAGCTCCTCCGCGCCATCTTCGGCGAAAAGGCCAGCGACGTGCGCGACACCTCGCTGCGTCTGCCGCCGGGCGTTGCCGGGACGATCGTCGACGTGCGCGTGTTCAATCGCCACGGCATCGACAAGGACGAGCGCGCGATGGCGATCGAGCGCGAGGAGATCGAGCGCCTGAAGAAGGACTCGGACGACGAGCGCACGATCCTCAACCGCGCGACCTGGTCGCGTCTGCGTGAGATGCTGCTGGGCCAGGTCGCGACCTCGGCGCCCAAGAGCATCAAGAAGGGCGTGACGATCGACATCGACGTGCTCGATTCGGTCGACCGCCATGAATGGTGGAAGTTCGCCGTGCAGGACGACAAGGTCCAGGGCGATCTCGAGACCGTCAAGACGCAGTATGACGAGGCGGCGAAGCGGATCACCGACAAGTTCCACGACCGGCGCGAGAAGCTGGAGCGTGGCGACGAGTTGCCGCCGGGCGTGCTCAAGATGGTCAAGGTGTTCGTCGCGGTGAAGCGCAAGCTGCAGCCGGGCGACAAGATGGCCGGCCGTCACGGCAACAAGGGCGTGATCAGCCGCATCCTGCCGGTGGAGGACATGCCGTTCCTCGCCGACGGGACCCCGGTCGATCTGGTGCTCAACCCGCTGGGCGTGCCGTCGCGTATGAACGTCGGGCAGATCTTCGAGACCCATCTGGGCTGGGCCGCACGCGGCCTGGGTCAGCAGGTCGCGCAGGCGCTCGAGGATTGGCGCGAGGCGAACCCCGACGCACGGCCCGGCGCGATGCCGGAACCGGTGAAGGATCGCCTCAAGACGATCTACGGCGAACATTATGTCGCCGATATCGACGGGCGTGACGGCACCGGCATCGTCGAGCTGGCGCAGAACCTGAAGGGCGGCGTTCCGATGGGCACCCCGGTGTTCGACGGCGCGCACGAGGCGGATGTCGCCTCGATGCTCGAACTGGCCGGGCTCGACACGTCGGGTCAGTCGGACCTGTTCGACGGGCGCACCGGCGAGAAGTTCGATCGCAAGGTGACGGTGGGCATCATCTACATGCTCAAGCTGCACCACCTCGTGGACGACAAGATCCACGCGCGTTCGAGCGGGCCGTACAGCCTCGTCACCCAGCAGCCGCTGGGCGGTAAGGCGCAGTTCGGCGGCCAGCGCTTCGGTGAAATGGAAGTGTGGGCGCTCCAGGCGTATGGCGCAGCCTATACGCTGCAGGAGATGCTGACGGTGAAGTCCGACGACGTGGTCGGCCGCACCAAGGTCTATGAAGCGATCGTCAAGGGCGACGACACCTTCGAGGCCGGCATCCCGGAGAGCTTCAACGTGCTCGTCAAGGAAATGCGCTCGCTGGGCCTCAACGTCGATTTGAAGTCGATGGACGAGGACGACGGTCTGGCCGAGGCGGCCGAGTAAAGATGCAATCTCCCTCTCCC
>JAFKLV010000004.1 GCA_017304125.1 Sphingomonadales bacterium | reverse complement strand
GGGAAATCGCGGGGCGGCCGATCGTGTTCATCGAGGTGGCCGATCTCGACGCGGCGGTCGCGGCCGCGCGCGCGCACGGTATAACGGTGGGCGATCCGGTCGATCAGTCGTGGGGCTGGCGCGAGGCGCGGCTCGCCGATCCGGCGGGCAATGCGCTCTGCCTCTATAGCGCTGGCGAGAACCGGCGTTTCCCGCCATGGCGGCTGACATGCCCGGATTGAAGCACGAGCGCCTGTTTCCCTTCCCCGTCGCCGGGGTCGACGAGGCGGGGCGCGGGCCGCTCGCCGGGCCGGTGGTCGCCGCCGCGGTGATCCTGCCGGCGAAGGGCGTGCCGCGCGGCATCGACGATTCGAAGAAGCTCTCCGCGACGACCCGCGCCGCCCTGTGCGCACGGATCACCGGCTGCGCGACCGTCGGGATCGGCGTGATCGAGGCGGAGGAGATCGATACGCTCAACATCCACTGGGCGACGATGAAGGCGATGACGCTCGCGGTCGATGCGGTGGCGGCGCAGCTCGGCCAGGCGCCGGGGCATGTGCTGGTCGACGGCAATCGCCTGCCGCGCTGGGATTATGTCGCGACCGCGCTGGTCGGTGGCGATGCATTGTCGCTGTCGATCGCCGCGGCGTCGATCGTCGCCAAGCACCACCGCGACGAGATCATGCAGCGCCACCACGCCGATTATCCGCATTATGGCTGGGCCTCGAACAAGGGTTACGGCAGCGCGGCGCACCTGCGCGCGCTCGGCGAACACGGCCCGTCGCCGCTCCATCGGCGCAGCTTCGCGCCGGTCGCGCAGGCGGTTTTGGTGTCGTGAGGCGTGATTCGGGGTGCGGAATGAGCCTGATGTGAAAAAAATTGCCATCCATCCGGGCGGTGAGTCTTTCGCGTCACACCGCGAGATGTTGAGTCAAGCGACCCGGGCGGGACTCAACATCTGCCGGCGGGCTCGAAATGTTCCACTTCGTTAACGTCTTGGCAACGCAACGCGTTAACCATTGATCGCTTGACGGATTCCACATCCTTCGCGCTTCTGGCGCTTCACGAAGGGGGTACGCATGGGGGTCATCGAGAAGATTGCGGCGAAGCGCGGGCAGGTTGATGCCGGCGTCGAGGCCGATGCGGCGGTGCTGCCGCTCGATCAGATCCTGATGGGCGATTGCATCGCGATGATGCGCGCGCTGCCGGCCAAATCGGTCGACATGATCTTTGCCGATCCGCCGTATAACCTGCAGCTCGGCGGCGAATTGTTCCGGCCGGACGGCAGCCATGTCGATGCGGTTACCGACGACTGGGACAAGTTCGATACGTTCGCGGCCTATGACGCGTTCACCCGCGCCTGGCTGAAGGAAGCGCATCGCATCCTCAAGGATAACGGCACGATCTGGGTGATCGGCAGCTATCACAACATCTTCCGCGTCGGCGCGGCGGTGCAGGATCTGGGCTATTGGATCCTCAACGACATCATCTGGCGCAAGGCCAATCCGATGCCGAATTTCCGCGGCACGCGCTTCACCAATGCGCATGAGACGTTGATCTGGGCGTCGAAGGGCGAAAAGTCGAAATACACCTTCAACTATCGCAGCATGAAGACGCTCAACGATGAGCTGCAGATGCGCTCCGATTGGGAATTCCCGATCTGCGGCGGGCAGGAGCGGCTCAAGCGCAACGGGCAGAAGGTCCATCCGACGCAGAAGCCGGAGGCGTTGCTCTATCGCATCCTGCTCGCCTGCACCAAGCCGGGCGACGTGGTGCTCGATCCGTTCTTCGGCACCGGCACGACCGGCGCGGTGGCCAAGCGTCTCGGGCGGCACTGGATCGGGATCGAGCGCGAGATCGGTTATTGCACCGCAGCGATCGAACGCATCACCGATGCGCTGCCGCTCGACGAATCGGCGATCTCGACGATGCAGTCGCCGCGGCAGCAGCCCAAGGTGGCGTTCGGCGTGCTGGTCGAGAATGCGATGCTCCCCGCCGGGAGCGTGCTGACCGACGCCAAGCGCCGCTTCCGCGCGACGGTGCGCGCCGACGGCAGCCTTGCCGGCGACTGCGGCACGGTCGGCTCGATCCACAAGCTCGGCGCGACCTTGCAGAATGCGCCGGCGTGCAACGGCTGGACCTTCTGGCATTATGAAGCCGAGGACGGGCTGAAGCCGATCGACGCGCTGCGGCAGAATTATCTGCTCGCGACGCAGATCTGATGCGCGGTGCGCGCTGATCCGCGTTCCCCGGCGGCGTTCAATCCTTCCCGTCACCCCGGCCTTGAGCCGGGGTCCATCCAGCCGCATGCTCGGCGGCAAGAGCCTCTTGTCCCAGCCTTGCCTCTCGATGGACCCCGGCTCAAAGCCG
>JAFKLV010000003.1 GCA_017304125.1 Sphingomonadales bacterium | reverse complement strand
GCACCGATTCGCGCCAGCGCACCATCCCGGTCACCTGCCGCACGAGGCCGGTGCGGATCGCCTCCACCGCGCTGACCGGCGCCGCATCGACATTGCAATAGAGCGGCACCAGCGGCGCGCCGAGGCGCGCGTCGGCCAATGCCTGTTCCATCGCCTCGGCGGCGGGCTGCATCAACGGGCAGTGGAACGGCGCCGACACCGGCAGCAGCAGCGCGCGCTTCGCGCCATGATCCTTGGCCAGCGCCACCGCGCGATCGATCGCGTCCTTATGGCCGCTGATCACCACCTGCGACGGATCATTGTCGTTGGCGACGGTGCAGACGAGCGTCTCGCCGGTCTCGGCGCGCACCGCTTCGACCGCGGCAGCGGCGATCGCCTCCGCCTTTTCGAGATCGGCGCCGAGCAGCGCCGCCATCGCGCCGACGCCGACCGGCACCGCCGCCTGCATCGCCTGCCCGCGCAGCTTGAGCAGCCGCGCAGTGGTCGCGAGGTCGAACGTACCCGCCGCGCACAAGGCGCTATATTCGCCGAGCGAATGGCCCGCGACGAAATCGGCCTTCTCCGCCAGCGACACCCCGCCCTCGCGCTCGAGCACGCGCAGCGTGGCAATGGCATTGGCCATGATCGCCGGCTGGGCATTTTCGGTGAGCGTCAGGTCTTCCGCCGGCCCTTCGACCATCACGCGGAACAGATTCTGCCCGAGCGCCTCGTCGACCTCCTGAAAGACCTCGCGCGCATGGCGGCTCGCGTCGGCGAGCGCCTTGCCCATGCCGACAGACTGGCTCCCCTGCCCCGGAAAGATGAACGCGCGCATGCTGCCTCCTTAATCGAAGCGCGCGGCGTAAGCGCGAGAGCGGCGCGGGGTCAACCTTGCGTGCGGACCAGCACGATTTCCGGGCCCGGCGCGAACAGGCGATGTGCGATCGCCTGCGGCACCAGCGGCGCCAACCCGAGCGCGCGGACGAGGCCGCCGAGCCGCGTCGGCGGCGACGGGTAACGCGCCACGATCGCCCCGGCCGGCGCCGCGTCCGCCCGCGCGATCATCAGCGTGCCCGGCGCCACGGGTGCGGGGCGGATGTTGTGAAGCTCTCCGAAAGCGATCGGTAGCGCAGCGCGGCGCACGTCCGCCGGCGTACCGGCGACGATCTCGCCGGGATGCGCGCGCGCGGCGGCGACCAGCGCCTCCATCTCCCAGCGCGGGTGGGCATTGGCGGCGCCCATCAGGATCAGATCGCTGGCGATGATCGCCGCGATCAGCACCGTGCGCCAGCGCGCCGCCAAGCGATCGAGCCACAAGGCCAGCACCAGCGTCGCGACGACCGCGGCGAGCATGAAATAGCGCGGGTTGAGCACCAGCTTGGTATAAAGCGCGCCGACCAGCACGAACGCGCTCCCGGCCATGGCCGCGAGAAGGATCAGCCGGCGACGCGCATTCTCGCCCAGCGCGCGCGTCGCGCCGAGCGCCAGCGCGAGGCCGGCGAGCCAGAACAGCGCCCCGAAATCGTCGTTGATCAGCAGCACCAGCAACGGATCGATCGGCGGCCACAGCAGGACATTGCCCTCCGCATTGGCGGCACGGTCGATATGTTCGTCGTGGTGGAAGGCGATCGCGTAGCGGCGCAGCGGATCGCCGGTCAGCGCATATTGGAACATGGCCTCCAGCCCGAGCACCAGCACGATACCGATGCCCGCGGCGACCAACACGCGCCGCGGCACCGGGCGCCCGATCAGGAACAGGGGCGCAAAGACGGCGAGCGGCAGGACGCTCGTCTCGCGGCAGAGAATCGCGATGCCGAAGCACAGCCCGGCGGCGAAACCGCGCGCGACACCGGCCCGCTCGCTGCCCAGCAGCATCGCCCCGGCGATCAGCGCGCTCGCCTCGACCAGATCGATCCCCGGGGTGGTGGCATTGGCGACGACCACCGGCAGCGATGCGATCAGCAATGCCGCGATCCAGCCCGCGCGCGCGCCGCCGATGCTGCGCGCATATCGCCCGACCAGCGCGACGAATGCGGCGTAGAACAGCAGCCCCGTCACCGCGAAGGCGATGAAATTGCGCCCGACTGTCGCCAGCACCGCGGCAAAGGCCAGCACCAGCGGAAAACGCGTCGACCAATGATCCGCGCCCGCCGACGGCGGATGCCGCAGCCACGCATCTGCGCCGACATAATAAAGCGAATCGTCCGATGCCTCGAATCCGACCCAGCCGACCCACAAGGCCAGCGCCGCCACCGCGATCAGCAGCGCGCACCAGCCCCGATAATGTCGCAAACCCCCTGTTATCATCCGCCGCCCCTATCCCCGCGTCGGTGGAGATTCGGTTTACCCTGCTCCTATTCCGTCATTCCCGCGCAGG
>JAFKLV010000002.1 GCA_017304125.1 Sphingomonadales bacterium | reverse complement strand
TTGTTCTTGTCGAGCAGCGCGATGATCTCGTCCATCGTCTTGAGCGGACCCATCTGCTTCACGATGTCCGGCTGCACCGCGCCGACGATCACCTGATCGACCGAGATCAGCTGGCGCTGGGCAAAGGCCTGGGGATTGTCGCGCACAAAAGCGGCGGCTTCGTCATTCGACACCTTGGGCAGCGTCGAGCGGATATTCTCCTCAAGCATTTGGATCAGCGTCAGGTCGCGCGCCTTCTGCAGCGCGATCGCGGCGGTCGGCGTCTTGTCCAGCCCGCGGGTGACCGCGGCGTCGGCGAGGATCTTGCGGTTGATGATCGATTGCAGCGCAGCCGGCTGCGCGCGCGAGCTGGCCTGCGGATCGGCGGCCAGCGGCCCGAGCTCGAGCCGGACCTCGGAGGTGGTGATCTCCTTGCCGTCGACCGTGGCTGCGACCTGCCCGGTCGGCGCCGCGCCGCTGCCGCCGCCCTTGCCGCACGCCGCCAGAGCGACACATGCGAAAACGATCGAAACTGTGCCGCTTTTCTTCATCATTTCCTTAACATCCCCCCTGAAGGATAAGAATGAGCGCCGGTTTATAAGCGCAATCCTAAGCAGATGATAGCGCACCAACCTTACTGCTTAATGAAGTTTTTGCCTTGTTTCGGGATCGCGCCGTTGCGTTCGCCCGATATCCCGCCCTTCCTATCCCGAAATGAGCCGTTGCTGCGGCGTGTCGCTCAACGCATCTGCGCATGCTCCGGTCGCGCTTATCGATGATTGATGCGCCGGCCGCGAGCCGCTTTACACAAGTTGTCAACGGTCGGGCGTCATTCCGGCACGCAACATGTCATCGGCCCGTTGCGGGCGGCTCGCTTCGTGCGCCGCGCTCGGCTAGCACCGGCCCGCCCGTCCCTTGCCAGCGGAGAGAAGCTCTTGCCGAATGCCGACAATCCCCGCCTGCCCCTCATCTGCCTTGCGGCATCCGGCGGCGGCCATGTCCGGCAGATTCTCGATCTGAAACCGGTGTGGGAGAAATATCCGCATTTCTTCGTCACCGAGGATACCGCGCTGGGCCGATCGATCGCGGCCGAGGAGGATACCGCCTTCGTCCCGCATTTCGCGCTCGGCCAGGCGAAGCTCGGCCGGCCGTGGCAGATGGCGGCGGAGGCGTGGCGCAGCATCTTCACCTCGTGGCGGATCATCGCGCGGCGGAAGCCCGATCTGTTCATCACCACCGGCGCCGGGTCGCAATTGTTCGTCATGCTGTTCGCGCGGTTGCGCGGTGCGCGCGTGATCCTGATCGATTCGTTCGCGCGCTTCACCCGCCCGTCGGCCTTTGCGCGGCTCGCCGGCTGGCTCGCGCATGTCCGCATCGCGCAATCGGCGGAAAGCGGGCGGCAATGGCGCGGCGCGCTGGTGTTCGATCCGTTCCGCGCGCTCGATACGCCGCCGCCGGAAAAGGCGCCGTTGCTGTTCGCCACGGTCGGCGCGACGCTGCCGTTCGAGCGGCTGGTGCGGCTGGTGGAGCAGGCGCAGGTGGCCGGGGAGATTCCCGAGCGGATCGTGCTCCAGCGCGGGGTGGGCGGCTATGTTCCCACGGCGCTCGATTCGGTCGAGACGATCCCCTTTCAGGACGTGCAGCACTTGCTCGATCAGGCCGATATCGTCGTGTGCCACGGTGGCACCGGCTCGCTGATCACCGCGTTGCGCGCGCATTGCCGGGTGATCGCGGTGCCGCGGCTGTTCGCGCTCGGCGAGCATTATGACGATCATCAGGCGGAGATTACCGCCGCATTCGCCGAACGCGGGCTGATCGAGGTGGTCGGCGCGGACGAGCCGCTCGGCCCGGCGCTGGCGCGTGCGCGGCAACGCCAGCCGGTCGCCGCGACGACAGATCCCTCCGAATTGATTGCTTTTCTCGATGGCGAGGCGGCAAAGCTGGCCGCGCGCACGAAATGACGATCTTCTACGGTTCGCCGCAGGAGACATGCGCCCGGAGAGCAATTCAAGGCGGCGCGCCGGCACCTTCGCTTGCTTTGACGCCGTTAACGAGCCATTTCCTCTCTCGGGGCTAAAGACGTGTTGAACTTGAACTTAGTGCAACACGTCGGACGGGTGTCCTAATGCTGATTGCCGTTTTGTGAATCCAGAGGTGCTAGATGGAAACCCCGTTCGATTGGCTGACGCTCATGGTCTTTACCGGCCTGGTCGTCCTGCTGCTGCAGCGGTCGGCGGCGGACAATCCGGTCGACAAATTGTGGCAATATGCGCCGCCGGCGGTCGGTTGCGCGGTGGTCAATTATCTCGGCAACGAAGGGTATGTCGTGATTGCGATCGCCGGGCTGGTCGCGGTGATCGCGTATATCTATTACGTCC
>JAFKLV010000001.1 GCA_017304125.1 Sphingomonadales bacterium | reverse complement strand
CTATCTCCCGCCTCTTCTTACTCCCCTCCCTGGTGAAGGGAGGGGCTGGGGGTGGGTGGGTATGAGGCGCGCGGAACGGTATCCCCTCGGGCCAACCCACCCCCGCCCCCTCCCTTGTTCAAGGGAGGGGAGAAGAAGAAGAAGAAGGGCTTACGCCACCCGATCCGGCTGGGCGGCGATCAGCGCCTCGAGAAACTGGCGCACCTCGCCCTCGATCGGGATCGGCCGCCCGGTCGGCAAATGGACGTTGACCGTCACCATCTCGATTTCGGTGCACAATTCCCCGCGCTGGTTGGCGAGTTCGATCTTCTTGGTCATGCTCGTCGCGCCGAGCCGCTCGATCTTGACCGACGCCTCGATCGTATCGCCCCACACCAGCGGCCGGAGATAATCGACCGACGCGCGACGGACGTGGAACTCGGTTTCCAGCCACGCCTTGCCCAGCACCTCGCCGATCCCGGTCCATTCCCAATATTCGGTCTCGGCGACATCGGCATATTCGAGGTAGCGCGAGTTGAACACCACGCGCTGCCCGTCGATCTCGGCGTAACGGACTTTGAAGCGGGTGGAAAAGGCGAAGCCGGGGCGTGTCATGCCGCATCGATGCGGCGATGCGACGCGCGCGTCAACCGAACACCAGCTTCGCGCCGACCAGCCCCAGCGTCACCGCCAGGATCGGCACCAGCACGCGATCGGGAACGCGGGTCGCGACGAGGCTGCCGATCACGATCCCCGGCACCGATCCCGCCAGCAGCGACACCAGCAGCGACAGATCGACCGCGCCGAGCGAAAGATGCCCCAGCCCGGCGATCAGCGTCAGCGGCACGGCATGCGCGATATCCGAGCCGACCAGCCGCTTCACCTCAAGCCGGGGATAGAGCACCAGCAGCGCGGTCATCCCCAGCGCGCCCGCCCCCACCGAGGTCAGCGACACCAACGTGCCGAGCACCGCGCCGAGCAGCACGGTCAGCCACGCGATCCGCCCTTCGTCGAACCGGCTGAAGCGCGGCGCGAGCCGGTCGACGATCCGCGCGCGGAACAGGATCGCCACGGCCGTCAGCAGCAGCGCCCCGCCCAATATGGTCGAAACGAGATGCCCGGTATCGGCCGCGCGATGCGTGGCATAGCTCAGCGCGAACAGGGTCGCGAGCGTGGTCGGGATGCTGCCGGTCGCCAGCCGGCGCACCACGCGCCAGTCGACCGTGCCGCGCCAGCCGTGGACCGCGGTGCCGACCGTCTTGGTGGCGGAGGCATAGAGCAGATCGGTGCCCACCGCGGTGACGGGATGGAACCCGAACACCAGCACCAAGAGCGGCGTCATCAGCGAACCGCCGCCGACGCCGGTCAGCCCGACAAGCAGGCCGACCAGCACGCCGGCAAGCGAATAGAACGGATTATAGACGATCACATATGCCCCGCGGTCAGCCTATCCGTGGCGAACCGCGCGTGCATGATCGCCCGCGCCGCCCACCGTCACCCGGCGGTGCGCGCGGGCTTGTTGACGCCCATCGATTGCAGATAGCGCTTCACGTTGCGCGCCGCCTGGCGGAGCCGTTGCTCGTTCTCGACCATTGCGATGCGCACGTAACCCTCGCCGTTCTCGCCGTAGCCCACCCCTGGCGCAACCGCGACCTGGGCGTGAGTCAGCAATTGTTTGGAGAACTCAAGGCTACCTAAGTCGGCCAGCGCCGGCGGCAGCGGCGCCCAGGCGAACATCGAGGCGCGCGGGGACGGGATTTCCCATCCGGCGCGCGCGAAGCTCTCGACCATCACGTCGCGGCGCTTGTGATAGAGCTGGCGGTTCTTCTCGACGATATCCTGCGGCCCGTTGAGCGCGGCGCAGGCCGCCGCCTGGATCGGGGTGAAGGCGCCGTAATCGAGATAGGATTTCACCCGCGTCATCGCCGCGATCAGCTGCTTGTTGCCGACCGCGAAACCGATCCGCCAGCCGGCCATCGAATAGGTCTTGCTGAGCGAGGTGAATTCGATCGCCACATCCTTGGCGCCCTTGACCTGCAGGATCGAGGGGGTCGGATTGCCGTCGTAATAGAGCTCCGAATAAGCGAGGTCGGAGAGGATCCACACCTTATTCTCGCGCGCCCACGCCACCAGTCGCTCGTAGAAAGCGAGATCGACCGTCTCGGCGGTCGGGTTGGACGGATAATTGACCACCAGCACCGAGGGGCGCGGGACGGTATAGGCCATCGCGCGTTCGAGGCTTTCGAAATAATGCTCGTCGGGCGTCGTCGGCACCGCGCGGATCGTCGCCCCGGCGATGATGAAGCCGAAGGTGTGGATCGGATAGGACGGATTCGGCGCGAGCACGACATCGCCCGGCGCGGTGATCGCGGTAGCGAGGCTGGCC
>JAFKLV010000434.1 GCA_017304125.1 Sphingomonadales bacterium | reverse complement strand
GCAGCAGCGGCTCGCCGCGGGCTCGTACGCGACGGGCGCGGACATCGACTGGGGCGCCGACTACGCCGGCCGCTTCCTCCTCCAGACCTCGACCGACGGGCAGACCTGGACCGACCAGAAGCTGGTCCAGAACGGCACGGGCGGCCACCAGCACGTCGACTTCCCGGCGACCGCGGCGAACACCGCAAAGGGGGCGAAGCGCATCACATAATCGGTGATCTGCAGCATCACATGCACCAGCGCGTCGATCGCGCGGACCAGCGGCTCGGCCTTTTCGCCGACGGCGGTGATCGCCACCCCGACGAAGATCGACAGGATCACGATCTGCAGGATCTCATTCTTCGCCATCGCATCGACCATCGAGGTCGGGAAGATATGCGAGATGAAATCCTTGAGGTTGAACGTGCCGGTTTCGACGCCGGTCGCCGCGCTGGCGGCCGGCAGCGTCAGATGCACCCCGACGCCGGGCTGGAACAGATTGACCAGCAGCAGCCCGAGCCCGAGCGACAACAGGCTGGCGCCGATGAACCACCCCAGGCTGCGGATGCCGATCCGCCCGAGCGCCTTGGTATCGCCCATCTGCGCGATCCCGGCGACGAGCGTCGAAAAGACGAGCGGGGCGATGATCATCTTGATCAGCCGCAGGAAGATCGCGGTGACGATCGAGAAATAGCCGGCGATCTCTTCGAGTCGCGCCTGCGCCGGTGCGGAGCCGTCGCCGATCGTGGTGTTGAGCGCCAGCCCGACCACCAGGCCCAACAGCAACGCGATGAAAATATAGGTGGTCAGCCTCTTGCCCATATGCCCTCCCGGTATGAGGCGAGGAGGCAAAGGGGATTGCTGTCGCGCGGTCAAGCGCCGTATCGCTTCCTCATGTCGATCAACGCTTTTCTGCCGACGCGCCGAGCCCTGATTGGGGCCGCCGCCTTATTGCCGTTCGCCGGCTTCGCGGGGGTGCTGCGCGCGGCGGAGCCCGATCTTGCCGGGCTGAGCGACTTGACCCGCGCGGTGAAGCCGATCGACGCGGCCGAGCGCGCCGCGCGGCTCGCGCGTGCGCAGGCGCTGATGCGGCGCCACGGGATCGGCGCGGTGCTGATCGAGCCCGGATCGAGCATGATCTATTTCACCGGGGTGATGTGGCATCGCAGCGAGCGGCTGACCGCGGCGATCGTGCCGGCCGAGGGCGAGCCGTGCATCGTCACGCCGTTCTTCGAGGAACCCTCGGTACGCGAGACGCTCGCCGTGCCGGCCGAGGTGCGGGTGTGGCAGGAGGATCAGAACCCGCTCGCGGTGGTCGCCGGCTTCCTCAAGGACCGCAAATTGGCCGGGCGCCCCGTTGGCGTCGAGGAAACCGCGCGTTTCTTCGCCTTCGACGGGCTGGCGCAGGCGCTGCCGGGGGTGAAACTGGTTTCCGCCAACCCGATCGTCCGCGGCTGCCGGATGATCAAGACGCCGGCCGAGATCGCCTTGATGCAGGCGGCGACCGATGTGACGATCGCGGCCTATCGCTGGGTCCAGCCGCGGGTCGAAAAAGGCATGACCGGCGGCGAAATCGGCGCGCTGATGACCGCCGCGACGCGCCGGCTGGGCGGCGATGTCGAATTTTCGATGGCGCTGGTCGGCGAGGCATCGGCCTATCCGCACGGCAGCCGCGAAGTGCATCGCGTCGCCGACGGGCAAATGGTGCTGATGGATTGCGGTTGCACGGTGCAGGGCTATCAGTCCGACGTGTCGCGCACCTGGGTGCACGGCACCGCGAGCGCCGAGCAGTGCAAGGTGTGGGAGCAGGTGGCACAGGGGCAGCGCGTCGCGCTCGCCGCGGCGCGGATCGGCGTGCCGGCCGGATCGGTCGACGATGCGGTGCGCGCGCTCTACGAGAAATATGGCTACGGGCCGGGCTATAAGCTCCCCGGCCTGTCGCATCGCACCGGGCACGGCATCGGGCTCGACGGGCATGAGCCGGTCAATCTGGTCCACGGCGAGGCGACCCCGCTGGCCGCGGGCATGTGTTTCTCGAACGAGCCCGGAATTTATTTGCCCGGCAAGTTCGGCGTGCGGCTGGAGGATTGCTTCCACATGACCGCTGACGGCCCGCGCTGGTTCAGCACCCCGCCGGCCTCGATCGAGACGCCCGTCTAGACACGAAGTGCTTGTTCCGATTATGTTCCGGCGATGACTGAAATCGCCGTTACCGCCCTTGTCGCCATTATCGCCGGTCTCGCGATCGGCTGGTTCGTCGCGCGCCGCGACGTCGCGGCGCTGCAGGCGGAGCGCGACAAGCGCACCGAGGAATTCAAACAGGCGATCGTCGATCTCGCCGCCGCCAGCGAACGCGCCAAGGCCGCGGCGGGGCTTCGCGCCGAGCTG
>JAFKLV010000433.1 GCA_017304125.1 Sphingomonadales bacterium | reverse complement strand
ATCGTCATGCCGGGCTCGACCCGGCATCCAGGGTAACAGGCGAAGGTGCTTGTGGCTCTGGATGCCGGGTCGAGCCCGGCATGACGGCTATTTGAACGGGTTAGATCATCACCGGGTCGCCGCGCCGACGTGCGGCAAGGTCGCCTCGTCGGCGCGCGGCATGCGGCTGAACAGCGCGCGGTCGTCGGGCCCGAAGGCCCAGCGCCATAGGATGAAGAGATAAGTAGCCGCTATCGCCGGGATGCCGATGATTACTTCCGCCCATTCGTAGCGGTGCGGCAGCGCGGCGAAGGCGCCGCCGACCACGATCGCCGCCGCCGCCGCCCATAGCAATGGCCAGCGCAGCGGCGAAACCGATGCGTTCAGCAGATGCCCGAGCAATCGCGCCTTGATCACCGAGGTCAGCGCGACGCTGGTCATCAGCGCGACCGCCGGCCCCGCCGCCTGATATTCGACCGGCCAGCCGAGCCAGCGCATCGAAAGGATCAGCGAGAAGCTCAGCACCATCTGGAACAATAGCATCGCCGCCGAGATGGCGAGGTTGCGGTGCCGCGCGACATAGACCAGCGCGGATTCGCACACCGCCCCGGTCGAGGCGAGCACTTCGGCGGTGAGCAGGAAGGCGAGCGCCGCGGTGCCGGCGACGAATTGCGGCCCGACCGTGCCCATCACCGCCTCGCCCGGGATCGACCCCATCAGCGCGAGACAGCCCTGTGCGGCGATGATCCAGAACGCCACCTGCCGCACCTGTTCGGCGATCGCGGCGCGATTGCCGCTGGCGAGGTTGCGGGTGATGACCGGGCCAAGGATCGGATCGAACGAGGTCTTGAGCTTCTGCGGCAGCGAGGCGACCTGCTGCGCCATATAATAAATGCCGACGATCTTCGGCGCGAACATCACCCCGAGAATGAAGCGGTCGACATTGCGCGTTCCCCATTCGAGCGCATCGGCGCCGGCGAGCGGAATGTTGCGGCGGGCGAGCGCGAACAATTCGCGCAGATGCGGCGACCAGCCGTGCGGCAGCCCGTAGCTGCGCAGGAACGGAATGAGGCTGGCGGTCAGCGCCGCGATCATCGACGAGACATAGGCCAGCACCAGCCCGTCGCGGGTGGTGATGAAGGAGAAGATCCACGCGGTGATCGAGATCGTCCACGGCTCGACCACCGCGCGCGCGGTCACCGCGGCGCGGACGTTGAGGCGATAGGCGAGCGCGGCAAGGCTGATGTCGGACCAGGCGATCGCGAGGATGATCAGCGGCAGATAGCGGTCGAGCCCGGTGACGTAGCTGTTGGGATACATCACCTCGGGGAAGATCCACAGCACCGTGCTGGCGGCGAGGCTGAGGATGCCGCCGAGGACGAGCGCGTCCCACACGACATGGGCATGCGGGCGATCGGTGGTGGCGAGCGCCTGGGCCAGCCCGCGCTTCAGCCCGAGGGTCGAGACCAACGCCGCCAGCTCGACCACCACGACCGCGATCGCGAAGCGCCCGACCAGATCGGGGCCATAGAGCCGCCCGGCGATGAACAGGAACGGGATACGCGCTGCCAGCCGCAGGATGAACCCTGCGACATTGGTGCGCCCGCCCTTGGCGAGCGTGGCGATATCCTCCGCGGCTTCGCTCATCGCTGGCGCTCCCGACGCCTGCTGTTCGTCAATGCGCTGCCCCCCAGCTTTCGCCGATGCCGATTTCCACCGCCAGCGGCACGTCCAGCTTTACCGCCGGCTCGGCGGCATTGGCCATCACACGCTCGATCACGACGCGCGCGGCGTCGACCTCGGCGTGCGGCACTTCGAACACCAGTTCGTCATGCACCTGGAGCAGCATCCGTGTGCCGGTAAGACCCGCATCGGCCAGTGCCGGTTCCATCCGCGCCATCGCGCGCTTGATGATATCGGCCGACGTGCCCTGGATCGGCGCGTTGATCGCGGCGCGCTCGGCGCCCTGCCGCTCGTGCTGCACCTTGGACTTGAGCCGCGCGAAATGCGTCTTGCGGCCGAACAGGGTCTCGGTGAAGCCATTGTCGCGCGCGTGGGTCAGCGTATCGGCGATATAGCGGCTGATCCCGGGGAAGCGCTCGAAATAGCGATCGATCATCGCCTGCGCCTCGTCCGGCGTCACCGCCAGCCGGCCGGCGAGGCCCCAGCGGCTGATGCCATAGAGGATCGCGAAGTTGATCGTCTTGGCGCGCGCGCGGGTGTCGCGGTTCAATTCGCCGAACAATTCCTGCGCGGTGAGCGCGTGAATGTCGTCGCCGCGCGCGAACGCCTCCTTCAGCGCGGGGACGTCGGCCATATGCGCGGCGAGGCGCAATTCGATCTGCGAATAGTCCGCCGCGAGGATGACATTGCCCGGCTCGGCGACGAAGG
>JAFKLV010000432.1 GCA_017304125.1 Sphingomonadales bacterium | reverse complement strand
CGCTCGCGCTGCCCCTGCTCCTTCCACGTCTCCAGTTCGCGCGTCACCGCCAGCGGAAAGACATCGACGTCGATCATCAGCGACGCGCCGCTGCTGCGCCGCTTGCGATAGCGATAGGTGCCGAGCGGCACCGGGCACAAGGCACCGCTGACCCCCGCCTCCTCCTCCGCCTCTTGCGCGGCGGCGACATGGAGTGACGTTCCCGGTCCGATATTGCCCTTCGGCACAACCCAGCGACGGGTGTCGCGCGAGGTGACCAGCAGGACGCGGACTTCACCGTCCGGTCCGGCGCCGTCGAGGCGATAGGGTAAAGCGGCAATCTGGCGAATGGCCTGTCTCTTTGCGAATAGATCGTCTCGGCGGCCCCATATCCGCCCCGCACGCAAATGTCATCGCTGCGTAACAATGTGCCACGCGAAACCAGCCGGCGCAAACGCGCCGTTGGCGGGAAGTCACGCTATTTCAGGTTGTTGGGCAAATGGTCCGAAATCGATCGTCGGGCGGCCTCAGGCCTCTCCCTCCCCATCACCCCGGCCTCGACTCCGGGCTTCGTCGCTAGCGCATCGTGCGTTAGAGCGGGATCGCATTGCCCTTCCTTGTGCTCCCGCGAAGGCGGGGGCACAGACTGGAAATCACCGCCCCGGCGAACGCCGGGGTCCAGCATCGAGCGGATCGTAGCTGGACCCCGACCTGCGTCGGGGTGATAAGGCCCGTGATCCCGATCAAACTGTCGATGCTCCAGACGGCCCCCGGACAGGAGATACTGGCCGCTACTGGCGACACGACGAATCCCGGCTCAACGCCAGGATGACCGGAAATCAGGAAAATCAAAACCGCGAAGCCAGCGATCCGGGCGGGAGAGATGGCCAACCCGGTCTATTGGCTGTCACGCGTGCCAAGAGCCCGGCGAACCGGGCTCGTTCACGCATCCGGCGGCACGATTCCGCGCCGCCGGGGCCGCTCACATGCGGCGGTGCTTACCGCCGTAGCGACGGCCGATATACTCGCCCAATCGATTCATTTCGCTCGCCGCCGCGGTCGCGCCTTCGACGCAGCACGGCAGCGGATCGCCAGCGTGGTCGGCGGCACGCGCCTCCACCTTCTCGCGCAATTCTTCGATATCTGCGCGCGTCAGCAGGTTCTTTTCGCGCAGCAGGCAGAGCAGACTTTGTAAGATTACCAGGCTCTTATCACCCGAATCACCAAGGCCCAGCTCGATCCTGTTCATCGCATCTCTCTCCTTTGCGTAGAGAGAGGATATGCTTGTTACGCGAAAAGGCAAGCCAACGAAGGTTTTTTTACTCCAATCCGCCGCCAAGCGCACGATATAGCTCTACCAGATTACCAGCGCGGGCGAGCCGCGTCGTCTGGAGCTGCTGGCGCGCGGCATAAGCGGTGCGCTGCGCATCGAGCGCGGTGAGGAACGAATCGACCCCGGCGCGATAACGCGCGTCGGACAGGGTCGCCGCGACGCCGGCCGCCTCGACCCGCGCGCTTTGCGCCGCGACCTGCTCGCCGATCGTGCCGCGCGTCGCCAGCGCGTCCGCGACCTCGCGGAACGCGGTCTGCACCGCTTTCTCATAGGTCGCGACCGCCGCCTGCTGCGACGCCTTGGCATAAGCGAGGTTCGCCGCATTGCGCCCGCCGTCGAACAGCGGCAGCGTCGCACTCGGTGCGCCGGTGTAAGTGAAGCTCCCCCCGGCAAACAGCCCGGAGAGCCCGGTCGAAATCGTGCCCAGCGTCGCGGTCAGCGAAATCTTCGGGAAGAACGCCGCGCGCGCCGCGCCGATATCGGCGTTGGACGCGATCAGCTGATGCTCGGCCTGCAATACGTCCGGGCGACGCAACAGCACCTGCGACGACAGATCGGCCGGCAGCGCATCGAGCGTCACCTTCCCCGCATCGAGCCCCGCCGGCAGCTGATCGGCCGGTATCGTCGTGCCAGCGAGCAGGTTAAGCGCATTCTGGTCCTGCGCGATCCGGGTACGCAGCGTCGCGATATCGTTGCGCGCGCCCTGATAGCTCGTCTCCGCCTGCCGCGCGGCAAGCTCGGAGGCGACGCCGATGCGGAATTGCGCGCGGGTCAGTTCGAGCGTCTGCTCGAAGGTCTTGAGCGTCTGCTCGGCGAGCGCGAGCTGGTCGCGATCCGAGGCCAGCGTCAGCCACGCGGTGGCGATCTCCGCGATCAGGCTGATCCGCGTCGAGCGCTGCGCCGCCTCGCTGGCGAAGAACCGCTCCTGTGCGGCGCGGCTCAGGTTGCGGACGCGGCCGAACAGATCGAGCTCGAACGACGAGAAACCGGCATTGACGGTATAGATTTCGAGATTGCCCGCCGGGCTCCCGCCCCCCGCCGCCGCGCCGCCGCCGAGGCTGG
>JAFKLV010000431.1 GCA_017304125.1 Sphingomonadales bacterium | reverse complement strand
TGTCCTTGGCGGCTTCGGCCTCCACGGTGATTGCGCCGTCGATCGACTGGGTGTGCAAATTGGTCGGGATGAACCCCGCGCCGAGCCCCTGGATCGGGTGCGGCCCCGGCTGGCCGCCGCTGATCACCGGCGAAGCGGTCGGCTCGACGGCATAGACCTTGAGGTTGGGCCACGTCTTCTTGAGCGTTTCGGCCACCCCGGTGATATGCCCGCCGGTGCCCACCCCGGTGATGATCGCGTCGATCGGCGTATCGGCGAAATCGGCGAGGATTTCCTGCGCGGTGGAGCGCGCATGGACCGCGATATTGGCGGGGTTGTCGAACTGCTGCGGCATCCACGCGCCGTCGGTTTCGCGCACCAGCTCCAGCGCGCGCTCGATCGCGCCCTTCATGCCCTTTTCGCGCGGGGTGAGATCGAAGGTCGCGCCATAGGCCAGCATCAGCCGGCGGCGCTCGATGCTCATGCTGTCGGGCATGACGAGGATCAGTCGATAGCCCTTCACCGCCGCGACCATCGCGAGGCCAATGCCGGTGTTGCCGCTGGTCGGCTCGATGATCGTGCCGCCGGGCTTGAGCAGCCCGTCGCGCTCGGCCGCCTCGATCATGCTCAGCGCGATGCGGTCCTTGATCGACCCGCCGGGGTTGGAACGCTCGGACTTGATCCACACCTCGGCATTGGGAAACAGCCGCTGCATGCGGATGTGCGGGGTGTTGCCGATCGTCTCGAGGATCGTATTGGCCTTCATGGCTGGATTGCTCCGTATTGCGGGGTCGTTTCAGGAATTTCGGGCGGATCGAATGTCTTTGCAAGCTTCAGTTCGGGATAGAGCCGCGCCCATAACAGGGTAACGACGATTGCGGCGACCCCGCCGAAGGTCACTGCGCCGACCGGCCCGAGCATCGAGGCGAGCAGCCCGCTTTCGGCTTCGCCGAGCTCGTTCGACGCGGAAATGGTGAGCTGGCTGACCGCCCCCACGCGCCCGCGCATCGCATCGGGGGTGTGGAGCTGGATCAGCGAGCTGCGGATATAGACCGAGACCATATCCGCCCCGCCCGCGATGATCAGCGCGACAAGGCTGAGCAGGAAATTGGTCGACAGCCCGAAGACGAGGATCGCGATCGCGAAGACGATCACCGCGGCGAGCATCTTCACCCCGACATTGTGGTGCATCGGGCGGATCGAGAACCAAACGGCAGTCGTCGCCGCGCCGATTCCCATCCCCGCCGCGAGCACGCCGAGCCCGCTCGCGCCGACATGCAGGATGTCGCGCGCGTAGATCGGCAGCAACGCGGTCGCGCCGGCGAGCAGCACGACGAACAGGTCGAGCGTGATCGTCGCCTGCACCAGCCGGTTGCGCTTCACATAAGCGAAGCCGTCGAGGATGCGCGCGATCGGGTGGCGGTCGCTCTCGGCGGGGGGCTGGGGCACGCGCCCGATCAGGAAGATACCGATTAGCGCGATCAGTTGCAGCGCGGCGACCGCGGCATAAGCGGTCTCGGGGTGGATCGCGTAGAGCAGGCCGCCGATGCTCGGCCCGGCGATCGTCCCCACCTGCCACGCGATCGACGACAGCGCGATCGCGGTGGGGAGGCTGTCGCGCGGGACGAGATTCGGGGCGAGCGCCGAATAGGCCGGGCCGGAGAAAGCGCGCGCCGTCCCGACCAGCACCGCCGCGCCGAACAAGGCGGGCAGCCCGAGAACGCCGGCCCAGGTCAGCACGCCGAGCATCGCGGCGATCGCGATCAGCACCAAGGTGGTGAGGCGCACGATCCAGCGCCGGTCGAACGAATCCGCCGTCAGCCCGACCAGCGGGGTGAGCAGGAACAAAGGCAGGAATTGCGCGAGGCCGATCATCCCGAGCAGGAAGGCGGCCTGTTTGATGTCCATCGTCTGGCGGGCGATGCTGTACACCTGCCAGCCGATGATGATGCCCTGCGCGGTCGTCCCGATCGTCCCCGCGAGCCGCGAGCCCCAATAGGCGCGGAAGTTGGCGATACGTAAGGGGTGGATCGGCCGGTCCATCTCCTAGCCGGTTAGGGGAGGATGAAGCGCGCTGCAACGCGGCTTGTCGTCCGGTCGATGATAGCTGGCCTTTGTCGGATTGCGCGGGCCGCCGCTGGGGGACTATAGGCGGGCTTCTCCCTACGGAATACGAGGTCTTTCCAGACGTGGCAAAAGCCCCAGCGCGGAACGCACGAACCAAAACCGCACCCCCGCCGACGCCCAATCGCGAGCGACCGGCCGAGCCGCAGCCCTATACGGCAACGAAGGACGAGCTGCTCAAATTCTACCACGATATGCTGCTGATCCGGCGCTTCGAGGAGAAGGCCGGGCAGCTTTACGGCCTCGGCCTGATGGGTGGTTTCTGCCACCTCTATATCGGGCAGGAAGCCGTCGCT
>JAFKLV010000430.1 GCA_017304125.1 Sphingomonadales bacterium | reverse complement strand
ACGCGCAATTGCTCGCACGGATCGCCGCGATCCCCGGCGATCTCGACGGCGCCGAGGTGCTGGAGGTCGGCCCCGGCCCCGGCGGGCTGACCCGCGCCCTGCTCGCCGCGGGCGCGCGTGTCACCGCGATCGAACGCGACCGGCGGTGTCTCCCTGCCCTCGCCGAGCTGGGCGAGGTCTATCCCGACCGGCTCAAGGTGATCGAGGGCGACGCGCTGGAGATCGACGCGCGCGCGCTGTTCGACGGCGCGCCGCATATCGTCTCCAACCTGCCCTATAATGTCGGCACCGCCTTGTTCGTCGGCTGGCTCTCGGCCGATTGGGTGCCGTGGTGGCGGTCGCTGACCTTGATGTTCCAGCGCGAGGTGGCGGATCGCATCGTCGCCGCGCCGGGCAATGATGCTTACGGGCGGCTTGCGGTGCTGGCGCAATGGCGCTCGACCGCGCGGATCGCGATGCCGGTGCATCGCTCGGCTTTCACCCCACCGCCCAAGGTGATGTCGGCGGTGGTGCATGTCGTGCCGGATGAGGCGCCTGCCGGGGTCAGCCTCAGGACGCTGGAACGCCTCACCGCCGGCGCTTTCGGGCAACGGCGCAAGATGCTGCGGCAGAGCCTGCGCGGGGTGAATGGCGCGCTCGATGCGCTGGAGGCCGAGGGGATCGACCCGACACGGCGCGCGGAAACGGTCAGCGTCGCCGAATTCGTCCAGCTCGCGCGACGGCTCGACGCCGCCTAGATCAATCCTTCGTCGGGGTCGGCTTGGGCGGCACTGCCTGCGCCGTGGCGACCGGCGGCGGCCCTTTGGCGATCACCGCGGCCAGCGCATTGGCGGATGCGCAATCACTCTTGCAGAGCGTGCGCAGCTTGGCGAGGTTCTCCTTAGCCCGCGCCATCGCGCCCTTGGCGACCAGCGCCTCGCCCTGCCCCTTCAGCGCCACCTGATCGTTCGGCTCGAGCGTCAGCGCCTCGCGGTAGAAGCGGATCGCCTTGCCCGACAGCCCGCGCGCCTCGGCCACTTCGGCGAGCACGATGAACGCCTGGCGGTTGCGCGGATCGACGGTCACCGCGCTTTCCAGCGCATCGAACGCACCGTCGAGATTGCCCGCGGCCTTGGCGGCGCGGCCCTGCGCCAGCAGCGCCATCGAGCGCGCGTCGATCTGATCGTCGGGGCGCTGGCCGTGGAGCGAGGTCGAAATCGAAACCAGCGCCAGCGAGGCGGCGATGGCGACGGACGAAAAACGCATGAACGGCTCCAACTTCGGCACAACACCGGGGGTTAGCATGGGGCGTTGAGCCGCGCGACAAAAAAGCCGTCGGTGTCGTCATGCGCCGGGGTGAGCCGCACCCCTGCCCCTCGCGCGCGCCCGGCCGACAGCACCAGCGGCGCGGCATGCCAGCGCGAATGACGCGCGCGGAACGCATCGACCTGTTCCGCGCCTTCCTCGTCGAGCAGCGAGCAGACGACATAGACCAGCACGCCATCCGGCTTCACCAGCCCGGCGCCGACCTGCAGCAAGCGCCGCTGCGTCTCGACCAGCCGCGTCAGCCGATCGGGGGTGAGCCGCCAGCGCGCCTCGGGATTGCGCCGCCAGGTGCCGGTGCCCGAGCATGGCGCATCGATCAGCACCACATCCGCCGCGCCGCGCCATTCGGTCAGCGCCTCGAATTCGCGGCCGGGATCGAGCAGCACCGGCTCGGCGATCGTCACCTCGGCCGCCTCGGCACGCGGCTTGAGCTTGGAAAGCCGCCCGCGATCGGTGTCCGCGGCGATGATCCGTCCGGTATTCTGCATCGCCGCGGCGAGCGCCAGCGTCTTGCCGCCCGCGCCCGCGCAGAGATCGATCACCGTCATCCCCGGCTCGACCCGCGCCGCGCCGGACACGATCTGGCTCCCCGCGTCCTGCACTTCGACCCGCCCGGCGAAAGGCGCGACATCGGTGCCGGTCGGCAGCCGCAGCGCATCGTGCAGCCCCTCGATATGCGTCGCGCCCGGAATTTCCGCCGCAATCGCGTCGACCGAAGCGCGCAGCCGGTTGACCCGCACGTCGAGCGGCGCGCGTCCGATCAGCGCCGCAATCTCATTGTCGTTGAGATCGGCCGCCTGCATCCGCTCGACCAGCCACGCCGGCGCGCTGCCGGCCAGCGCGACCGGTTCGTCCTCGGCGATCGGCGCCGGGGCGTGGGTCGAGCCGTCGAAGGCGGCCGCCAGCGCGGCATCGTCGCGCGCCAGCAGCAACAAGGCGGCACGCCCGGTTGCCGGTGCCTCGCCGCACGCCCGGATCGCGGCGAACACGAGATCGCGTACCGCGCGCCGGTCCTTCGACCCGGCATAGCGCCGCGTCGCGAAATAGCGCTGGACGAGCGTGTCCGCCGCCGCCCCGCCCTCGTGCGCGGCAGC
>JAFKLV010000429.1 GCA_017304125.1 Sphingomonadales bacterium | reverse complement strand
GCAATATCTATCCGGGTCACCGCGAGGCACCGTCGCAGTCATCGACTATCTTCAAATCCTGGATCAGCAGAGAAGCAAGCCATCTCTTTCGGATCAGATGCGAGTGTTGAGCAAGTTTGCTCAAGAGAATGGGGTCATCCTTGCTTTCATTTCGCAGATAGATCGGTTTTTCGACCCCGCGCGTCATCCCTTGCCCGGCCTTAGTGACGTTCGGTTGCCAAATCCGATCCCGGCAGGCGTATTCTCGAAAGCTTGTTTCCTAGATGCAGGGGAGGCGCGGCTTGAATACACGATCTAGTCGTTTTCGAGCCTCAGTTTAAACCGTTAGCGGTCGTTCGGACGACACGTGTCGAACGCCCGCCAATCTGACTTTTGCCACCTACAACCCCGCGAAAGCACCCCTTCCAGCACGTTGCGCCCACCCGCTTGCCGCAATGAAATCCGTGCCTTATCCTCCCTTTATTACCTGGGAGAATGAAGCACGGTCGTCACAAAATCGCAAAGGAGGGCAAGGGGATATGGTGCCAATACATAAGCGTTGCGCCGCCGAGGCATTCGGTACCTTCTGGCTGGTCTTGGGAGGTTGCGGCAGCGCCGTGCTTTCCGCGGCCTTTCCCGGCGTCGGGATCGGGTTGCTCGGTGTCGCGCTCGCCTTCGGGCTGACCGTGCTGACGATGGCCTATTCGATCGGGCATATCTCCGGCTGCCACCTCAACCCCGCGGTCACCTTCGGCCTGTGGGCGGGCAAGCGTTTTCCGGCGAAGGACATCATTCCCTATGTCGTCGCGCAGGTGATCGGCGCGATCATCGCGGCGGCGCTGCTCTGGTGCATCGCCAGCGGCAAGCCGGGGTTCGAGCTTGCGCCCAACGGTCTTGCGGTCAACGGCTATGGCTCGCAATCGCCCGGCGGCTATTCGATCCATTCGGCGGTGATCATCGAGGTGGTGATGACCTTCGCCTTCCTCACGATCATCATGGGGTCGACCGATACCCGCGCGCCGTCCGGCTTTGCGCCGCTTGCGATCGGGCTCGGGCTGACCCTGATCCACCTGATCAGCATCCCGGTGACCAACACCTCGGTCAATCCGGCGCGTAGCACCGGGCCGGCGCTGATGGTCGGTGGCCTCGCGCTCCAGCAATTGTGGCTGTTCTGGGTCGCGCCGATCGCCGGCGGGATCCTCGCGGGCTTCGGCTATCGCGCGCTGGCCGGCGATCCGCCGTCGGCACCGCCGATCGTCGGCGAACCGCTCTGACGATGCGAGGCCGGTTGCGGTGCGGGAACTGAGCCGCACCGGTCTCCTTGGCGGGTCGTTCAACCCGGCGCATCGCGGTCATCGCGGGGTCAGCCTCGCGGCGATCCGAGCGCTGGGGCTGGATGACATGTGGTGGCTGGTCTCGCCGGGCAATCCGCTCAAGCCGGCCGCGGGGATGGCCCCGCTGCCGCAACGGCTCGCCTCGGCCCGCCGGATGGCGCGCCACGCGCCGATCCGCGCGAGCGATATCGAGACGCGGCTCGGCACGCGCTACACCGCCGATACGCTGGCGAAACTCGTCCGGCGCTACCCCAAACGGCGCTTCATCTGGGTGATGGGGGCGGACAATCTCGTCCAGTTTCACCGTTGGCGCGACTGGCGACGCATTGCACGAACGGTTCCGATTGCGGTGATCGCCCGGCCGGGATATGATGGCCCCGCCCACGCGGCCCACGCGATGGGCTGGCTGCGGCGCTTCCAGAGGCCCGCATGTCAGGCGAGGAACTGGACCGAGTGGAGTGTACCGGCGCTGGTGCTGTTGCGTTTCCGCCCCGATCCGACGTCCGCGACGCAGCTTCGTGCTGCGGACCCGTCCTGGCATCGCCACTTTCGTGGTGCCCCCGCCAAACCTTTTGCCCAGGAGTAACCTTGCCCGCATCCGCCAACGCCTATCGATCGCCCGACGCCAACGGTGTCGCGGCGCTCCATAAGCTCGTGCTCGACAGTCTGGACGATGATCAGGCTGCCGATATGATCTCGATCCCGCTCGCCGGGAAATCGTCGATCGCCGATCATATGGTGATCGCGTCGGGGCGCTCGACGCGACAGGTCGCCTCGATGGCGTCCAAGCTCGCCGAGAAGATCAAGGCCGAAACCGGCCGTTCGCCCCGGATCGAGGGTCTGCCGACCGCCGATTGGGTGCTGATCGACGCCGGCGACGTGATCGTCCATCTGTTCCGCCCCGAGGTCCGCTCCTTCTACAATCTCGAGCGGATGTGGTCGTTCGGGGACGCGCCACCGCCGGCAGCCGGGAACGCCTGAGGTGCTGCTGCATATCGTGGCGCGCGGCCGGAGCGGCCGCTCGCCGGAGGCCGATCTGGTCGATCGCTACATGAAGCGAATCGGCTGGCCGACGAAGATCACCGAACTGCCCGATAGCG
>JAFKLV010000428.1 GCA_017304125.1 Sphingomonadales bacterium | reverse complement strand
ATGTTCATAGTCGCGAAACTGATCGAAGGAAGCCGCCGCCGGCGACAGCAGCACGGTTTCCCCCGGCTGCGCGACCTGTGCCGCGCGCTCGACCGCGACCGCCAGCGTCCCCGCTTCCTCCACCGGCATCACCTGCCCGAGGATCGCCGCGAAGCGCGGCCCGGCCTCGCCGATCGTATAGGCGCGGACGACATGACCGAACCACGGGCGACAGGCGTCGAGATCGTCGCCCTTCGCGCGCCCGCCGACGATCCAATGCACCCGCGGGAAGGCGCCGAGCGCCGGGGCGGTGCTTTCCGGGTTGGTCGCCTTGCTGTCGTCGACATAAGCGACGCCGGCGACCTCGCCGACCTTTTCCATCCGGTGCGGCAGCCCGGCAAACGTCTCCAGCGCGCGGTCGATCACCGCTTCGCCGATCCCCAGCGCCTTCGCCACAGCGATCGCGGCGAGCGCATTCTGCGCGTTATGCGGCCCCTGCAGGCTCGGCCAGCGCGACTGATCGAGGCACACGCCCGGCGCGATCTTGGTGAGATGCTCGCCGCGCGCGGAGAGCGAACGGGCGATCTCGGCCGAGGGCGCGTCGCCGATGCCGATCACCGCCTCATGCGCGGGCGACTGCATCGCGAACAGCCGCGCCTTGGACGCGGCATAGCCGGCAAAGCCGTCATAGCGATCGAGATGATCCGGGGTGAGATTGAGCAGCACCGCCACATCGCAATCGAGGCTGTGGGTCAGGTCGATCTGGTAGCTCGACAGCTCGAGCACATAGACCCCGCCGGTCGGCAACGGCGGCTGCGCCAGGATCGGCAGCCCGATATTGCCGCCCATCAGTGCGGGAATGCCGGCTTCCTTCAGGATATGCGTGACGAGCGCGGTGGTGGTCGATTTGCCGTTGGTGCCGGTGATCCCCACCAACTTGTGCGGCGGCAGCTCGGCGCGTGCCTCGGCGAACAGCTCGATATCGCCGGTGATCGCCACCCCCGCCGCGCGCGCCTTCGCCGCCAGCGGGTGGGTGTTGAGCGGCACGCCGGGGGAGACGACCAAAGCGTCGAACCCGGCAAGGTCGATCGTTTCGAGATCGGCGATCGTCGCCCCCTCGACGTCCGCGCGCCGCGCGGGATTGCTGTCCCACGCGGTAACGGATGCGCCACCAGCGAGCAGCGCGCGCACGGCCGCGACGCCGGTCCGCGCCAGCCCGAGCACCGCATAACGCTTGCCGCGCCAGGAGGAGGAGACGATTCCGTTCACCGCAGCTTCAACGTCGAAAGCCCGGCCAGCGCCAGCACCAGCGCGATGATCCAGAAGCGGATCACCACGGTCGGCTCGCTCCAGCCGAGTTGCTCGAAATGGTGGTGGATCGGCGCCATGCGGAACACCCGCTTGCCGGTGCGCTTGTACACCGCGACCTGGATGATCACCGACAGCGCCTCGACCACGAACAGCCCGCCGATGATCCCCAGCACGATTTCGTGATGCGCGATCACCGCGATCGTGCCGAGCGCGCCGCCCAGAGCAAGGCTGCCGGTATCGCCCATGAATACCGCCGCGGGTGGCGCATTATACCACAGGAAGGCGAGCCCAGCCCCGACCATCGCCCCGCAGAAGATCGCTAGGTCGCCCGCGCGCGCCACATGCGGAATGCCGAGATAATCAGCGAATTTCACGTTGCCGGCGAGATAGGCGATGATCATGAATGCCACCGCGGCGATGATCACCGGCATCGTCGCCAGCCCGTCGAGCCCGTCGGTCAGATTGACCGCATTGCCGAACGACACGATCGTGAAGGCGGCAAACAACGGATATAAATAGCCCAATTCCAGATAGTAACGGTTGGTGAACGGCAGGAACAGCCCGGTGCCGTTCTCCTGGCTGATGATCCACGCCGCGGCGCCCGCGATAATGAATTCGAGCAGCAGCCGCACCCGCCCCGGTATCCCGGCGGTGGTCGCCTTGGTCACCTTGTCGTAATCGTCCATGAAGCCGATCGCGCCGAAGCCAAGGGTGACGAACAGGCTCGCCCAGACGAACGGGTTCCTGAGATCCATCCAGATCAGGATCGACAGGCTGAGGCTGGTGAGGATCATCAGCCCGCCCATCGTCGGCGTGCCGCGCTTGGCGAGGTGGGTCTGCGGCCCGTCGGCGCGGATCGGCTGCCCCTTGCCCTGCCGCACGCGCAGCCAGCCGATGAATTTCGGCCCGATGATCAGCCCGATGAACAGGGCCGTCGCCACCGCGCCGCCGGTGCGGAACGAGAGGTAGCGGAAGAGGTTGAAGGCGCTCGGGAAACCGAGGCTCTCGGCGATCAGGTACAACACTATTACACGCCCCCGGCGAGCGCCGCGACGACGCGCGACAACCCGACTCCGTTCGATCCCTTGACGAGCACCGCGTCGCCCGGCGCGATCATCTGAGCCAGACGATCCAG
>JAFKLV010000427.1 GCA_017304125.1 Sphingomonadales bacterium | reverse complement strand
GCATTTCGCGTTCGATTGCTATATCGGGCTGATGCTCCAGCATGTCGTGATCCGCCGCACCCCGATGACATCGGAGAAGCTGCGGATCATCGTCGACAGCGTGCTGAAACTGCTCGCGGCGGACTGACGCCGGTCAGGCGAAGATATCGCTCAGCTGGCTCGTATCCGGCCCTTCCTTCCACTCGCGCAATTCGATGAACAGCGAGGCGAACATCGTCGTCACCCAGGTCACGACCACGCCGTTGATCACCGCTGTGATGATCTGCCCGATGCCGAAGGTGGGAGCCGCCCCGGTGCGAAGCTGCGCGACCGACATGCTCGTCGTGGCGCCCGCGACCCCGGCAAAGCCGAGGACGATGACGTAGATCACCACGACCGCAAGGAACAGGCCGAGGATCTTCCAGCGTGCGCCCTTGGTCAGCCGTGCGCTGCGCGAGAAGGCGCCGAACACGCCCGGCCGCTCCGCTACCACGGCAACGAATGCCATCGACCACATCAGCGCCAGCATGATGCCGGGAACGATCAGCAGAAGCGAAGCGAGCGAAACGCAGAACCAGTAAATGATATAGACGGCCGCCATCGGCAGGCAGCGCACGATGCCGACACGCAAAATCTCGCCCAGTTCGGGTTGCCGCCCTTCGGCATGCAGCACGGTGGTCTGGATCACCGCGCCGAACGCAGCGCATGTCAGCAGGATCAGACCGATACCGCCGAGAAAAGCGAACAGCCCAAACCCGCCAGTACCCGAGCCCGTCGCGACGCGGGCCATGATCGTGTTGAACAGAACCATCTGGAACAAGATGCCCGGCAGCGCCGATAGCAAAAACATCGGCCCCAGCGTCTGCAACGGATAAGCGCGGATCGTTTCGAACCCGCGCGTGAATGCCTTGCCGACCGACAGAATGCGTTGTTCTTCGCCGAAAGCTGCTGTTGCCATTTGCCCTGCCCCCAAGGTTAAGCTGAAGGTGAACCTGCCCCCGATAGGCGCGCCTGTCCAGTGAATTGATTGTAAACACTTTTATTAGCAGGTTGCGCGGCGCTGGCGCTTCGCTAAGCTTCGGCGCAACCGTGCGATCTTCGCTCGGGGAGGGCATTATCGGGGGACAGGTTCAACCAGCGGCAGCGGCCGATCCGCTCGCGACGGCGCATGACGCCATGCGTGCCGATGCGTCGATCCAGTTCGACCTCACGCGTCCGCCCAAGCCGCCCGAACCGCCCGCCTGGCTGGTCAAGCTGGGGGAGTGGATCGCCGACGCGCTGGCGCCGGTCGGCCGCTTCCTGCGCTGGATTTCCAGCCTGATGCCCGACGCGCCTTATGCGCGCATCCTGTTGTGGAGCCTGATCGCGCTGCTCGTCGCGGGGCTGATCTGGCTGGTCGTCGATCGTGTCCGCAGCGGCGAATGGCGGCTGCCGCGCCGCCGGCGCACGCCCTATGTCGCACCGGCCGAGGAAGTCTGGGCGCCCGAGGCCGGCCCGGCCCGCGCCTGGCTCAAGGAAGCGGATGCGCTCGCCGCCGAGGGGCGCTTTGCGGAGGCGGTGCATCATCTGTTGTTCCGCTCGGTCGAGGATATCGCGCGCCGCCGGCCGCAACTCGTCCGCCCGGCGTTGACCAGTCGCGAGCTGGCGCGTGCCGAGGCGCTGCCGCCGGCGGCACGCGGGCTGTTTACCGCGATCGCGGCGCTGGTCGAGCGCAGCCTGTTCGGCGGGCGCCCGGTCGGTGCGGACGACTGGCGGGTCGCGCGCGAGGCTTATGCCGATCTCGCGGTCGGCAAGGCGTGGCACGGATGAGCGATCTGGCGATCAGTCGCGACAAGCCCGCGCTCTTCCGGCCGATCACCGTCGCGCTGCTGCTGGCGGTCGGGATCATCGGCTTCATCGGCTCGCTGCTGCTCGGGGCATTCGCGCCCGATCTCAGCGACGGCGGGTCGCCGGCCGGATCGCATGCTTTGTCCAAGGCGGCGACGGGCTATGCCGGGCTGGTCGAGCTGGCGCGCGCGACCGGGCATTATCCCAGCATCGTCCGCGACGAAGCCGATTGGGATACCGACAATCTGCTCGTCATCACCCCGGAACGGGGCGCGGCGGACATGACCAACATCCTCAACGCCCGCGACAATCGCCCGACGCTGATCGTGTTGCCGAAATGGCGGACGGTCGCCGATCGGGACAATCGCGGCTGGGTCAATATCGTCGGGCTGCTACCGGCCTTCGAGCCGGAAGGCGTGCTTGCACCGGAAACCAAGCTGCGCGTCGGGCGGGTGAAGCGTTTCGGCCGCCCGCTGGTGCCGGTGGGCGATACCCCCAAATTGCTCGCGGTCGCCGCGCCGCGGCCGTTGCAGGCGATCGCCGCGACCCCCTTGCTCGATCCGCTGCTGACCGACGAGCGCGCTCATATCTTGCTCGGGCGGCGCCACGATGCCAACCGCTA
>JAFKLV010000426.1 GCA_017304125.1 Sphingomonadales bacterium | reverse complement strand
ACCACGCCCAGCCCCGAACCGAGATGCCCCCCGGTCTGGCCCACCGCCGAAATCGTCTCCGCGCGCAGCTCGTCCGCCACCTCGCGCAAACGCTCCGGCGGCAAACGCCGCAGCGCGGTCGGATCCGCGATCGTGTCAAGCAATGGCGTATGGGGGAGATCGCTCATGCGAGCGTCCTACTCCACCCGAAAACCGCTGTCGATTGCGACGGTTCGATCAGTTCGCCGGCTGGGCGCAGATCGCGCAGGTGCCGCGCACCTCGATCACCGGGCGCTCGGGCACGAAACCAACGCTTTCCGCGGCGCGGCGCACCGCCTGAGTCAGTTTGTCGTCATCGAGATGGGTGGTCTGCCCGCACGCGTCGCACACCAGAAAGATGCAATCGTGGCGGCAATCGGGGTGCGCATTGGCGACATAGGCATTGGCGCTTTCCACCCGCCGCGCCAGATTCGCGCCGACGAACAGGTCGAGGATGCGATAGACGCTATTGGCCGCGATCCGCCGCCCCTCGCGCTTCGACACCGCATCGGCGATATCATAGGCCGAGGCCGGCTTGTCGAACCCGGCGAGCGCGCCGAACACGCTGGCGCGCATCGCGGTCCATTGCTCGCCGGACCGCTCCAGCGTCTGCTGTGCGGCGCGGGCGAGATCGTCGCCCTGCGGCTCGTGATGATCGTGGTGGGCGTGAGCGGCCATAACCTAAATCTAAGCCTAGCGAGGCGCCGCGACAACCCGCTGGGTGTCAGTTCTCGGCGCGACGGTTGAGATCGTGGCCGAAAGCGAGGATGCCGACGCCGATGATCGTCCACAACGCCTCGGCGTGGGTGCCGTCGTGCGGCAGCGTCATCGCGCCGGCCATGATGCCCAGCCCGAGGCTGCCCATCGCCAGCGGCATCAGATAGCCGTGGTGAAACACCCCGCGGCCGAGCGCCACCGCGCCGAGCACGATCGCCAGCGACAGCCCGACCTCGTGGAAGATCGGGTTGCCCAGCATCCCGCCGACCGTCGACAGCATCGCCACCAGCACCGCGCTCGCCAGACAATGCACCACGCACAGCCCGGACAGCATGATCGCCATCCGATCGAGCGCACCCATTGGTCCAAGGCGAGTCGTGCTTCCCATTCGCCGCGCGATGTAGCGCGGCTGACGACATGTTACAATATCACATCCGCAATTTTCCTCCGCCGACCCCGCCTTCGCTTGGCACGCGGGCCCCGCTGGGCTAGGCGGATCGGGTCTTTTTCCTCATCGCAATACGTTCAAGGGCGGCCCGATGCTGCAACCTACTCCCGGCTATGTCTCCACCGCGCGTCCGGCGACGCTGGCGCGCTGGCTGTGGTGCGTCGCGGCGCTGATCGTCGCGATGGTGGTGGTCGGCGGGATCACGCGACTCACCGAATCCGGGCTGTCGATCACCCAGTGGAAGCCGATCAGCGGGATCATCCCGCCGCTCAACGACGCGCAATGGCAGGCCGAATTCGCCGGCTATCAGCGCATCCCCGAATATCAGCAGCTCAACCGCGGGATGACGCTCGCCGGGTTCAAGGCGATCTTCTTCTGGGAATATATCCACCGCGTGCTGGGCCGCGTGATCGGCCTCGCCTTCGCGCTGCCGCTGATCTGGTTCGCGGTGAAGCGCCGCGTGCCGCGCGGCTATGGCTGGCGGCTGACCGCGATCCTCGCGCTGGGCGGGCTGCAGGGCGCGATCGGCTGGTGGATGGTCAGCTCGGGCCTGTCGGTGCGCACCGACGTGAGCCACATCCGCCTCGCGGTCCATCTGATGACCGCGCTCGTGATCCTTTCCGCGATCGTGTGGACCGCGCTCGATCTCAACGCGCTGTCGCATAATCCGCTGGCGCGCCCGGCGCGGCCGCGCCTCGTCGCGGTCGTCGCATTGCTGTTGCTCGCCGCACAGATCACCTTCGGCGCGTTCACCGCCGGGCTCGACGCCGGCTATGCCTTTTCGAGCTGGCCGCTGATGGGCGATGCGCTGTTTCCGCCCGATGTGCCGATGCTGACCCCGGCGTGGATCAATGCGGTCGACAATCCGATCGTCGTCCAGTTCATCCACCGCTGGCTCGCCTTCGTCGCGGCGGGCGCGCTGTTCGTCCTCGCGCTGCGCGCCGGGCGCCCCGCCGGCACCGCGGTCGTGCTGCTCGTCGTGCTGCAGGTCTCGCTCGGCATCGCGACCCTGCTCAGCGGGGTGCAGATCGGCATCGCGGTGGCGCATCAGGCCAATGCCGCGCTGCTGCTGATCGCCACCGTCGCCGCCGCGCATGTGATCGGCGCGCGCGCGCGGTGAGCGATATCGCGATCGTCCAGGTCACCTGCCCCGATCGCGAAACCGCCGAATCGATCGCGCAAACCCTGCTCGCCGAGCGGCTGATCGCCTGCGCCAATATCCTCGACTGTCACTCCGTCTATCGCTGGCAAGGCGAGA
>JAFKLV010000425.1 GCA_017304125.1 Sphingomonadales bacterium | reverse complement strand
GCGCGGTCAGCACGCGCACCGCGTCGCGCGGCTGGGCGGCATCGCGCACGATTTCCACCTCGCCGCGATCGAACCAGTCGAGGAAGCGCTGGAGCGAGGGCGTCGTCCCCGTCTCGAAATCGAGCGCGGCGGAGAGCAATTCCTCAATCGGATCGCGCGCTTCCTCGCCGAGCCGTTCGAGCAATTTGCGCCGCCCGTCGAGCGCGCCCGACAGGATTTCCTCGAGGAACTGATAGGGCGTGGTGAAATCGGCGCGCGCCAGCATCGCGTCGAGCGGCGCGAGCAACGCCCGATGCTGCGCCACCAGATGCCGCCACAGGCTCCCCGAGCGCGGCACCGCACGCGCGAGCAATTCCTCCTGCGTCCAGCCGATCAGCGGCGAGACGAGCAGGCTGGCGAGGCTGAGATCATCGTCGGGCTGGAGCACGAAGCGGATCGCGGCGAGCAGATCCTGCACCGCCAGCGGCGCGTTGAGCCGCAAGCGATCGACCCCGGCGACCGGCACGCCCTCGGCATAGAGCCGCGCGACGAGCAATTGCGCCAGTTCGCCACGCCGCTTGACGAGGATCATCACATCCTCGGGGCGCAGCGCGCGGCCCTTGCTTTCCAGCATCAGCCCTTCGTCGAGCCACGCCCTGATCTGTTTCGCGATCCGCGTGGCATTTTCGCGCACCGCATCGTCGATCCACTCTTCCTCGCCGTCATCGGCCTCGACCAGACCGGCGGCGACCGGCGGCCATAGCTCGACCACGCCGGGGCCTGGCACCTCGCTGGCATGCGGCGGCACGGCATCGACCATGCCGAGCGCCTCATGCCCGATCAGATCGATCGCGCTGTCGACGAATTCCAGCACCGGGCGGGTCGAGCGGAACGAGGCGACCAGCGACAATTTCTCGAACGGCAGCCCACGCTCGTCGTCGGGCATATAATCGTCGCCGCGCACGTCCCCGGCACGATTGGCGAAATAGCTTTCCGCCGCGGCGAAGAAGATCGGATCGGTGCCCTGAAAGCCAAAGATCGCCTGTTTGTGGTCGCCGACCGTGAACAGGGTGCGCGTCGACGGCGCATGTATCCCGCGCCCGACGAAATATTCGTCGACCAGCGCGCGGACGATCCGCCACTGGCTGGCATTGGTATCCTGCGCCTCGTCGATCAGGACGTGTTCGGTGATCTGGTCGAGCTTGAAGCGTACCCATTCGCCGATCCCCGGCTGATCGAACAGATCGACCGTCGCCGCGATGAGATCGTCGAAATCGACCGCCCCCACGCGCCGCTTCGCCGCCGCATATTCGCGCGCATAATCGCGGCCGACGGTCAGCGCGTCGGCGAGCAGATCGGCGAAGGCCGCGCGCACCCGCAGCGAGAGCAACGCCGCAACATCCTCGTAGAGCGACATCGCCAGTTCGGCATATCGCTCATCCTGCGGCGCCTGCCCCTTGCCGAACGAGCGCGGATCGCCGTCCGCCTTGGCCCATATCGTGTGGAGGTCCGCCAGCGTTGCCGCCTGCGTCTCAAGGTCAGCGGCGAGCCACAGGCTGATCACCTCGGCCCGCGCGATACCACCCTTCGTCCCCCATTCACGGTTGAGCTGCGCGATCAGTTCGAGCGCATCGCTATCGATCCCGGCGCATGCCGCGCGGATCGCTTCCTCGACATCGCCCGCCGGCAGCCCGAGTTCGCGCCGCACGAACGCCGCGATCCCGCTCGGCAGCGCCTCCAGCGCCCGCCCGGCCCGCGCGCAATCGCGCAGGAAGCTCTCGGCCTTTTCCTCGCCGAGCCGCACCGACAGCGCACCGATCGTCTCTGCCGGGCCGGTGCGACCCTCACGCTCGGCATCGACCAGCAGGTCGCCGAGCGATTGTCGCATCAGCAGCACTTCCTCGCGCGGCTCGATCGGCCGGAAGCCGGGCACCAGCCCCGCCTCCGCCGGAAAGGCGGCGAGCAGGCCCTGGCAGAAGCCATGGATCGTCTGGATGCGCAAGCCGCCGCCGGGGGCGTCCAGCACCCGCGCGAACAGGGTACGGGCGAGCGCGATGCGCTCCGATGTCGGTTCCTCGCCGAGCGCGATCAGATCCTTGCCTAGCGCGGTTTCGGGCATCCGCACCCAGGCGGCGAGCCGCTGGCTGATCCGCGCCGCCATCTCCGCCGCGCCCGCCTTGGTGAAGGTGAGGCACAGGATCGCCCCCGGCGACACCCCGCGTAGCAACAAGCGAAACACCCGCGCCGCCAGCACCTGCGTCTTGCCGGTGCCGGCCGAGGCGGACAGCCACACGTGGCTATCCGGCCGGCTCGCGGTGCGCTGTTCGCCACGCAGCGGCGGCAGGGGGCTCAGCGTCTCAGCGGTCACGGCCATACCATTCGTCGCGGCGCATCAGCTGATCGTAATCGGCATAAGGCGCATATTCGGGGTGGAGCTTGGCGACGAACGGCTCGTCCCCGGTCA
>JAFKLV010000424.1 GCA_017304125.1 Sphingomonadales bacterium | reverse complement strand
CTTGCCCCCGGCGCCGAGATCACGCTGGAGGCCAATCCCTCGTCGGTCGAGGCGGCGCGCTTCGGCGATCTCGCCGCGGTGGGGGTCAATCGCGTGTCGCTCGGGCTGCAGGCACTCGACGATAATGTGTTGCGTTTCCTCGGCCGCGCGCATGACGTGACCGAGGGATTGCGCGCGCTGGAGACCGCGCAGCGCGCCTTTGCGCGGGTCAGTTTCGATCTGATCTATGCCCGGCCGGGGCAATCGGTGCGCGCATGGGAGAGCGAGCTGGCGCGCGCGCTCGCCTTCGGCACCGGGCATCTGTCGCTCTACCAGCTCACGATCGAGCCCGGCACGCGCTTCGCGACCGAGGCGGCGGCGGGGCGGATCGTCATCCCCGACGGCGATGCGGCGGCCGATCTCTATGATGTGACGCAGGCGATGACCGCGGCCGCCGGGCTGCCCGCCTATGAGATTTCCAACCACGCGCGCGCCGGCGAGGAGAGCCGCCACAATCTCAGTTACTGGCGCTATCGCGATTACGCCGGGATCGGGCCGGGCGCGCACGGGCGGCGGCTGGGCGTCGCGACGCAGCGGCGGCGCAAGCCGGAAAACTGGCTCGCCGCGGTGGCGCGCAATGGCCACGGCATCGAGGTGGAGGACGATCTCGCCCCCGCGGTGCAGGCCGAGGAGGCGCTGTTGATGGGGCTGCGGCTGGCCGAAGGCGTCGATCTTGCGCGGCTCGCGCGGCTCGGCGGGCGCGCGGTCGAGGCGCTGGTCGATCTCGGCGAAGTGGCGCGGCTGGGCACGATGGTGCAGCGCGACGGTGACCGGCTCCGCGTGCTGCCGGCCGGGATGCTGCTGCTCGACGCGATCCTGCCGGCGATCGTGCGCGCCGGCGAGGAATAAGCGCGCGGGGCGCCGTTACACCGTCACCCCAGCGAAAGCTGGGGTCTCAGGCGGCAAGCGCGGCGCCCGCGGCACAAGACCCCAGCCTGCGCTGGGATGACGGTTGACGATCAGCGCGCGAAATTGGCCGGTGCGGGGGAGACGATCGTGGTGCCGCCGCTCTTGATCTCCTGCACCTCCAGCGCGCGTTCGGCGACGCCGTCGCGGCCGAAGCGGAACGCGCCGTCGATCCCGGCATAGCCCTCGCCGGAGCGCAGCCGCGCTTCGGGGAAGGGCGCGCCGATCTTCCAGTCGTGCGAGATGCGCACCGTCAGCAGCACCGCATCATAGCCCAGGCTCGACAGCCGATACGGCGCCACGCCGAAGCGCGCGCGATATTTGGCGGCATATTGCCGGTAGAGCCCGTTCGACACGCTGGCATACCACGCCCCGTCGAGCGCGCCGCGCGTGGCGATGCCGCTGTCGGAATTCCACAATTCGGTGCCGAGGATGCGCACCTGCGGGCTCGATTTGCGGACCAGCGGGGCGCCGGCGGCGGCCGCCCCGCCGCTGTCGGCGATCAGCACGCCGTCGAACGGCGCATCCTTCGCCATCCGCGCGACCGCCGCGGCCATCGCGCCCGCCGCACGATCATAGGTTTGCAGCGAGACGACCTTGCCCCCGCCGCTCTCCACCGCGCGCAGGAAGGTGGTCGAGGCGCGCGAGCCGTAAAGCGAATTGGGGATCAGCCCGCCGAAATTGGTCACGCCGCGGCTGCGCGCATAGGAAACGACGCGCTCGATCGACTGGCCCGGGGTATAGCCCATCAGATAGACGCCATCGCCCGCGACCGACACGTCGTTGGAGAAAGAGAGCACGGGGACATGCGCGGCGCGCGCCACCGGGGTCACCGCGCGGACGTCCTCGGCGAGCAGCGGGCCGAGGATCAGCTGCGCGCCCTCGGCGATCGCGCGCTGTGCCGCCGGGCCCGCGCCGGTCGCGGTGTCGTAGCTGGTGATGCGCACCTTGTCGTTGCGCGAATCGAGCAGCGCGAGCTGGGTGGCGTTGGCGAGGCTCTTGCCCACGCCGGCATTGGCGCCGGTGAGCGGCACGAGCAGCGCGACGCGGTTGCGCGCGGTATCGCGCGGCAGCCCGGGCTGGACCTCGGTGGAGGAGACCGGCGGCGGGACCTTCTGCTCGGGCGCCGGCGCCGGCCCACGCGGGACGATCGTCTGGCACGCGCCGAGCAGCGCCAGCCCGGCCAGTGCAGTCAGCCGAAACAAGCCGCGGACCCGTTGCGGTACGGTCATCGCTTCTGCCATGAAACCCCTCGTGATGTCGCTTTCTCCTGGTCTGTATATCGTCGCCACCCCGATCGGCAATCTCGGCGACCTCTCGCCGCGCGCTGCGGAGGTGCTGGCGCACGCCGACCTGATCGCTGCGGAGGATACGCGGGTCACCGCGACGCTGCTCCGCCACATCGGCGTAAAACGGCCGATGCAGCCCTATCATGATCACAATGCCGATCAGGTGCGCCCCGGGCTGATCGCGCGGCTGGCGGGCGAGGTGATCGCCCTGGTC
>JAFKLV010000423.1 GCA_017304125.1 Sphingomonadales bacterium | reverse complement strand
TCCTGGATCGCGTCCATCACCTTGCCGCGCCCGGGGGTGAGCAGCGACGAGAAGGGCACCTTGCCCAGCTCGTTGCGCAGCGCATTGCCGAGCAGCGGGCGGAGCTGATCGGCGACGCGCTCCTCGGTGGCGGAGGTCGAGCCGGTCGAGGTCACCGCCTTCAGCGGATCGACGATGCGGAACCGCGCAAAGGCATCGACATTGAGCCGCAACTGATCGGTCGACAGCACCAATGTATTGTCGAGATCGGCGTCGAGCACGCGCTTGTCGACCCATACGATCTTGTCGATGAACGGGATGCGCGCGATCAGCCCGGCGCCGGTGCGGCCGATCACCTGCCCCGGTTGCCATTGGTTGATCGTCGTCACCGGATTTTCGAAACGCAGGATCACCGCCTGCTTGGTTTCCGGCACGATCGCGAAGGTGGCGGCAGCGATGATCGCGGCGCCCAGCGCGCCGAAGCCGAGCGCCAACGGGTTACGCAGCACGCTCATTTCTGCGCTCCCTGCTGCTGGGCTTGCGGGGCCGGTTGCCCCGCCTGCGCGTCGGGCAGCTTGCGCATCTTGTCGAGCGGCAGCCACGGCTGCACGCCCTGGGTTTCCACGATCACCTTGTCGGTCTTGGCCAGCACCGCCTCCATCGTCTCGTAATACATGCGGCGGCGGGTCACCTCAGGCGCGAGCTTATATTCCTCATACACCTTGTCGAACGCGGCGGCCTCGCCCTGCGCATGGGCGATGATCTGCTGCGAATAGGAACGCGCGTTGTTGAGATTGGCCACCGCTTCCTGCTGCGCCGCGGTGACGGCGTTGAAATCGTCGACCAGGCTCGCCGGGGCGGAGGCCTGTTTGATCGAGACGCCCTGGATGCGCACCCCGGCCTGATAATCGTCGAGGATCTTCTGCATCGCGCGGGTCACGCGCGCTTCGATCTGCGTCCGGCCGGCGCCGATCGCGTCGTTGAGCGTGGTCGTCGCGACCACCGCGCGCATCGCGCTTTCGGCGGTGGCGCGAACGGTTTCCTCGGGATCCTTGATCTCGAACACGAAGTCGCGCGGATTTTCCACCCGCCAGCGCACCGTATAGGCGAGATCGATGATGTTGCGATCGCCGGTCAGCACGTTCTCGCCGCCCTCGCGCGGGAAATCGTCGTTGCGCACCTGCTCGACGTCGACCTTCTCGACATCGACGACCGGCGCGGGGAGCGTCAGGCGGATGCCCGGTTCCAGAATGCCCGAATAGCGCCCGAAATAGGTGACGACCCCGCGCTGCTGCGGCCCGATCTGGTGGATCGAGGTGAACAGGATCCACACCGCGAGGATCAGGGCGACACCGATCAGCCACATGTTGCGGGCATTGATTCCGCCGGGCAACTGCGGCGCGCCGCCGTTGCCGCCGCCATAGCTGCCGCGGGCGCGCTTCAGGAACTCGTCGAGCGCTGTGGGCCGCTGCCCGGTCTTGCGCCCGCCCGGCGGGACAGCCCAGGGATTGCGCGGCCCGCTCTTGTCGTCGTCGCCGCCCGAGCCCCACGGGCCACCGGGTGTTTCGTTCATCAGGATGGAGTGGCGCCTGAACCAGCGCGGCAAGGTGATCATTCCTCCCTTATAGGAATGGTATTCACGAAAAACAGTGCCAAGCGCGCACTTCGTCCGTATCGCGACGCAATGGACGAGCAAGATGTAAAGAATGCGGTGGCCGCGGTCGCCGGCGCGCGTGCGACGGTGAAGGTCGATGGCGCGCGGGTCGGGGTGGTGGTCGACGCCACCGGGCTGGACGCCACGGCACGCGACGCACTGGAGGCGGCGGTGACGATGGCAGCGACCGCACCGGGGCGCGAGGTGCGCGTGGTGGTCACGGCCGGGCGCCCGCGCCGCCGCACGATCGCGGTGGCGAGCGGCAAGGGCGGGGTGGGCAAATCGACCGTCTCGGCCAATCTTGCGATCGCTCTGTCGCAGGTCGGGCGGCGCGTCGGGCTGGTCGATGCCGATATCTATGGCCCGTCGCAGCCGCGGCTGCTCGGCGTCGAGGGCTCGCGGCCCGAGGCGAAGGACAAGGTGCTGCTGCCGGTCCAGACGCCTTATGGCGTGCCGCTGCTGTCGATGGGGCAGCTCGTCGCGCCGGGCAAGGCGATCGCGTGGCGCGGGCCGATGACCGCGGGCGCGTTGGGGCAATTGATGGACGCCGAATGGGGCGTTGCCGATACGCTGGTGGTCGATCTGCCGCCGGGCACCGGCGACGTCCAGCTGACGATGATCCAGAAGCACCGCCCGGCCGGCGCGGTGATCGTCTGTACCCCGCAGGATCTGGCGCTGATCGACGCGATCCGCGCGATCGACCTGTTCGAGCAGGCCGGGGTGCCGATCATCGGGGTGATCGAGAATATGGCGGGCTATGCCTGCCCGCATTGCGGCGAGGTCTCCGATCAGTTCGGTTGCGGCGGGGCGGAGGCGGCGGCCAAGGCGCGC
>JAFKLV010000422.1 GCA_017304125.1 Sphingomonadales bacterium | reverse complement strand
TGCCGACGACCGTGAAAACGATCGCAACTATCGGTGAGCTCGCCGATTTTACCGACTTCACCAACAGCCGTCCGAACCAGCCCGAGCGCGTGGTGACCGAGCGGCGGCGCTATCGCACGATCTGGATCAGCGACATCCATCTCGGCACACGCGGCTGCAATGCCGATATGCTGATCGACTTCCTCGATCATGTCGACAGCGAGACGATGTATCTCGTCGGCGACATCATCGACGGCTGGCGGCTCAAGAAGAAATTCTACTGGCCCGCGGCGCATAACGACGTGGTGTGGCGCCTGTTGAAACGCGCGCGGCGCGGCACGCGGATGATCTATATCCCCGGCAACCACGACGAGGTGTTCCGGCAGTTTTCGGGGCTCGACTTCGGCGGCATCGCGATCCGCCGCAAGGCGATCCACGAGACCGCCGACGGGCGCCGGCTGCTCGTGCTGCATGGCGACGAATTCGACGCGATCACGCTGGCGCACCGCTGGCTCGCGCATGTCGGGGATACCGCCTACACCACGCTGATGGTGCTGAACCGCTGGGTCAACGCCTTCCGCCGGCGCTTCGGCATGCCTTATTGGTCGCTGTCGAAACACGCCAAGGCGCGGGTCAAGAATGCGGTCGCCTTCATCTCGCATTTCGAGGAAGTGGTGGCGCATGCCGCCGGCGCGCGCGGGGTGGACGGGGTGGTGTGCGGGCATATCCACACCGCCGAGATCCGCGAGATTGCCGGGGTGAATTACTATAACGACGGCGATTGGGTGGAGGGCTGCACCGCCTTGGTCGAGCATTTCGACGGGCGGATGGAGGTGCTCCACTGGGCCGACGAGATTGCGGCGCGCGCGCCCGATACCGTCGTCGCGCTGGCGGCGTGACGATGCGCATCGCGATCGTCACCGACGCCTGGGCGCCGCAGGTCAACGGCGTGGTTCGCACGCTCGACGCCGTCACGCAGGAATTGCGCGCGATGGGGCATGAGGTGGGGGTGATTGCCCCTGACGCTTTCCGCTCCTTGCCGTGCCCGACCTATCCCGAAATCCGCCTCGCGCTGGCCGGCACGCGTGCGGTGGGCGGGCGGATCGCGGAATTCGGCGCCGAGGCGGTGCATATCGCCACCGAAGGCCCGCTGGGCGTCGCCGCGCGGCGCTGGTGCGTGGCGCGGGGGCGGCCGTTCACCACCGCCTATCACACGCAATTCCCGGACTATGTCGCGGCGCGCACCGGGGCCAATCCCGAATGGGTGTGGCGCTATATTCGCTGGTTCCATGCGCCGGCGCAGAGCATCCTCGCCTCGACCGCGACGATCGAGGCGACGCTCGCCGCGCACGGGCTGGGGCAGGCGCGGCGCTGGGGGCGGGGGGTCTCGGCCGAATTCCGCGCCCATGGCCGGCTCGATGCGGCGCTCGCCGCTTTGCCGCGGCCGATCATGCTCTATGTCGGGCGGGTCGCGGTGGAGAAGAATGTCGCCGCCTTCCTCGCTGCCGATCATCCCGGCAGCAAGGTGGTGGTCGGCGACGGGCCGGCGCGCGCGGCGCTGGAGGCGCGTTTCCCGCAGGCGCATTTCCTCGGCAGCCGCTTTGGCGAGGAGCTGGCGGCGGCCTATCGCACCGCCGATGTGCTGGTCTTCCCCAGCCGTACCGATACCTTCGGGCTGGTGATGATCGAGGCGCTGGCGTGCGGCACCCCGGTCGCGGCCTATCCGGTGACCGGGCCGGTCGACGTGCTGACCGCGGAGAGCGGGGTGATGCATCACGATCTCGCCACCGCGATCGGCGGCGCGCTGGCGCTCGACCCGCGGCGCTGCGCCGAACTGGGCGCGAATTTCACCTGGCGGGCGAGCGCGGAGCAGTTTCTTGCCGCTTTGGCGCCGGTTCCGGTGGCATTGGCGGCTTGATGACTTGCCCTAAGGCGCGCGTCGCACTAAGTCGACCGGCGTGAGGTGGCCGCTCCGCGAGGGGCGGCCCTATTTGTTTCCGACGGAGTTTTCGCCGTGGCCCAGCCGCTCATGCCCCATGCGACCGCTTCATGGCTGGTCGATAACACCGCGCTCAGCTTCGAGCAGATCGGCGATTTCTGCGGCTTGCACATCCTTGAGGTGCAGGCGATCGCCGACGATACCGCCGGCACCCGCCTGACCGGGCGCGATCCGGTGCGCGCGCACGAACTGACGATGGACGAGATCGAAAAGGGTCAGGCCAACCCCGATTATCGCCTCAAGATGACCAAGGGGCCGGAGCAGGTGCGTCGCACCAAGGGCCCGCGCTACACCCCGGTGTCGAAGCGCCAGGACAAGCCCGACGGCATCGCCTGGATCATCCGCAACCACCCCGAGATTTCGGACGGCACGATCTCCACGCTGATCGGCACGACGCGCAGCACGATCCAGGCGATCCGCGAGCGGACGCATTGGAACATCGCCAATATCGTCCCGAAGGATCCGGTGACGCTGGGCCTTACCACGCAGCGC
>JAFKLV010000421.1 GCA_017304125.1 Sphingomonadales bacterium | reverse complement strand
CGACGATTCCGTCGAGCATCACAACTCTCCTGCTTTAACCGAGCCGGTTGGCGAGCCAGCCGTAGAGGAACGCCTCATTGGCCGGGCGACGCTCCGCCAACGTCAGATAGCGCGCGCCCTGCAGTGCCTCGAGCGCCTTGAGCAGTACGCGCTCGCCCGCCGCGCCGCGCCGCGCGCGAAAGCCGGCGAGCGCAGTCAGCGTGCGCGGGCCGATCCGCCCGTCGATCGCGATATCGGGATAATCTGTGCCCCCGCGATTGAGCGCGTTGAGCGCGCGCTGGAGGAAGCCCGTCGCCACCTGCGGCCCCATATTGATCCCGGTGTCGAACAATTCGGCCGCGATCAGCGGCATCGTCGTCGCAACGCGATCATAACCGGGCGCTTCCCAGTACAACCGGCGATAGATCCCTGCCGCGGTCGCACGCGGCAGCGCGCGCATATCGCCGGCATAGCCGTTGGCGCGCGCCACGCGCTCGGTGATGCCCCAGCGGGTCGCCCCGCCGCGATCGGCGGGATGGTCGCTGAAACCGCCCTCGCGCCCGATCGCCGCGTCGATCAGATCGTCAATATCCATAGCTGCCCATTCCTTTGCCGGAAGGGCAGCTTATTTAACCTTATTGGTTCGTGTAGGAAAGAGCCCGCGGGCGTCCGACAACCCGGCCGCATACCCCTCGTCACCCCGGCCTTGAGCCGGGGTCCATCGGGAGGCAGGCGCGGAACAAGCGGCTCTAACTGCAGAGTTCGCGGCAAAATGGACCCCGGCTAAAGGCCGGGGTGAAGGGATGGGGTGCGTTACCCGAAATCAACCGATTCGAACCGCACCGGCGCGCCGGCGGGCGCCTCGCCCAGCGTATCCTCCCACATCGCCACGCCGCCGCGGATGATCGTGCCGATCGCCTTGCCGGTCAGCGTCATCCCGGTGAACGGCGACCAGCCGCAACGCGACGCGAGCCATTGCTCGTCGATCGTCCAGCGTTTCTTGAGGTCGACGACCGTGAAATCCGCGTCATAGCCCGCGGCGATCCGCCCCTTGCCCTCGATCCCGAAGATGCGCTGCGCGCCCGCGCTGGTCAGGTCGATGACGCGGCGGAGCGTCAGCCGCCCGGCGGCGGCATGATCGAGCAGCAGCGGCAGCAGCGTCTGTACCCCCGGCATCCCGCTCGGCGACGCGGGATAGGGCTTGGCCTTTTCCTCCAGCGTATGCGGCGCGTGATCCGAACCGATCACATCGGGCACGCCCTGATTGAGCCAATGCCACAGCCCGTCGCGATGCGCGCCCGAGCGGATCGGCGGGTTCATCTGCGCCAGCGTGCCGAGCCGCGGATAGGCCTCTTCCCCCGCCAGCGTCAGATGCTGCGGCGTCACCTCGCACGAGGCGATGTCCTTATGCTGCGAAAGCAATTCCAGCTCGGCCGGGGTGGTGACGTGGAGCACATGCACCCGCCGCCGCGCCGCCCGCGCCAGCGCGAGGATGCGCCGCGTGGCAAGCATCGCGCTTTCGTCGTCGCGCCACACCGGATGGCTCGCAGGATTGCCCGCGACGCGCTCATCGGCGCGCGCGTTCATCCGCGCCTCGTCCTCGGCGTGGATCGCGACGCGGCGATGCCCCGAGGCGAGCACCTCGGCGAGCCGCGCATCCTCGCTGACCAAAAGGTCGCCGGTCGAGGCGCCCATGAAGATCTTGACCCCCGCGGTGCCGGGCAGCCGCTCCAGCTCGGCGAGATCACGCGCATTGTGATTGGTCGCGCCGACATAGAAAGCGTGGTCGCACCACATCCGCCCCTTGGCGCGGGTGAGCTTGTCCTCGATCGCCGCGGCGCTATCGGTATTGGGCTTGGTGTTGGGCATTTCGAACACCGCGGTCACCCCGCCCATCACCGCCGCGACGCTGCCGGTGGCGAGATCTTCCTTATGCTCCAGCCCCGGCTCGCGGAAATGGACCTGGGTGTCGATCACCCCGGGGAGGATATCGAGCCCGGTGCAATCGATCGTCCGCCCGGCATCGCCGCTCGCGCCGATCGCGACGATCTTGCCGTCGCGCACCCCGACATCCGCCTGCACCGGGCCGCCCGGCGTATGCACCGTGCCGCCTGCCAGCTTGAGATCAAACGTCGCCATCATCAGCCCTTCCGTCGCCTGCTAAGTCTCCCTAACTCTGGCGCATGACCGATACCACCCCGACGATGCTGGCCGACCGCGCCGTGATCCGTATTTCTGGCGAGGATGTTCGTGCTTTCCTGCAGGGGCTCGTCACCAATGACGTTGCCGGCCCGCTCCCGGTGTGGGCCGCGCTGCTCACCGCACAGGGCAAGGCGCTGTTCGATTTCCTGCTGTGGGAGGATGGCGCCGATATTTTGATCGATTGCGAGGCGGCGCAGGCCGATGCGCTCGTCCGCCGCCTGTCGCTCTATCGCCTGCGCCGCGCGATCACGATCGCACGCGATCCGGCACTGGCAGTCCATTGGCGCCTTGCCG
>JAFKLV010000420.1 GCA_017304125.1 Sphingomonadales bacterium | reverse complement strand
CGAGCGGGCCGGCGGCGCCTTTTTTTAGGAGGGCGAACCGGCGTACACTCCCAGGCGCCAGCGCATCATGGCGCAGCGTGGCGGAGAGGGTGGGATTCGAACCCACGGTGAGCTTGCACCCACGGCGGTTTTCAAGACCGCTGCCTTAAACCACTCGGCCACCTCTCCGCACGCAGCGGCTAGCCGCGCTGTGGCGTGGTGCGACGATATGTGCAAGCCCGGCGATGACTTGCTGTTTCACAATCCCGCCGGCCGTGCGAGATAGGCGGCATGAGGGGGTTGCTTACGCGCATCATCGCCGGGATCGCCACTTTGGCTGCGGCGTCGATTGCCACGCCGGCCGCGGCACAGGACGAGGCTGGGTTCCAGACGTACCTGCCGACGCTCCGCGCGCAGGCGCTGGCGGCCGGCGTCCAGCCGGCAACCGTGGAGTCGGTCTTCCCGACGCTGACGTTCAGCCAGCGCGTCGTCGATCTCGACCGGCAGCAGCCGGGCGGCAATCCCAATGCGCCGGTGGCGATGTTCGCGCCCTATCGGATCCAGCATGTCGACGCCGCGCGGATCAGCCGCGGTCGCGCCGCTTATGTCGCCAATCGCAGCAAGCTGACGCGGGTCGAGGCGGAAACCGGGGTGCCCGAATCGATCATGGTCGCGATCTGGGGCCACGAAACCAATTACGGTAGCTACACCGGCAATTTCGACCTGCTGCGCAGCCTTGCCACGCTGGCCTATGAGGGGCGCCGCCGCGATCTGTTCGCCGGCGAGTTCGTCGCGGCGCTGAAGATGATCGATCGCGGCGTGCCGCGCGCGGATCTCAAGGGGAGCTGGGCGGGGGCGACGGGCAATCCGCAATTCCTGCCGTCGATCTACCTCCGGCTGGCGCGAGACGGCGACGGCGATGGCCGCGCCGATATCTGGAACAGCGCGGCGGATACGCTGGCGTCGATCGGCAATTATTTCGTCAACGCCGGCTGGCGCCCCGGCCAGCCATGGGGGATCGCGGTCAACGTTCCCGCCGGTTACGATCGCAGCGGGCAGGTCAACCGGCTCGTTTCGCCGCGCTGCCCGCGCGTGTTCGAGCGGCATAGCGGGTGGCGGACGATGGCCGAATGGCGCGCGCTGGGGCTGGTGCCGCAGGATCGCTCGTGGCCGGGCGACAATGTGCTGGCGACGCTGCTCGAACCCGATGGGCCGGGGAAGACGGCCTATCTGCTGACCGGCAATTATCGCGTGATCCTCGATTATAATTGCTCGAATTTCTACGCCTTGTCGGTCGGGTTGCTGGCCGACGCGGTCGAGCATTGAGGTGAGGCCGACGCATTGCCGCCACGCTTTCCGCAACAATTCAGCCGGCCCCTAGCCGAAGCGTGACGATGCCGCGCGACGCGGCTATGGCAATGTTTCGGTCTTCGTTTAGCCTTCGAGTATCCGCCCCATGTCCAAGATCCCTTATCTGCTGGCCGCCCCTGCGATCGCGCTGTCGGTCGCTTATCCTTCGGTCGCTTCGGCACCGCAGTTCGACACACCGGCACCGGTGGCGTTCATGGAGGATCTGTCGTCGGGGGCGATCCTGTATCAGAAGGACGCCGATCGCCGGATGCCGCCGGCCTCGATGGCCAAGATGATGACGGTCTATGTCGCGTTCGATCTGATCAAGCGCGGCGAGTTGAAGCTTGACCAGGAATTCGAGGTACGCCCGGAGACTTGGAAGAAATGGCACGGCCCGGCAGCGGGTTCGACGATGTTCCTCTCGGTCGGTGAGAAGGTGTCGGTCGCCAATCTGCTCTATGGCATCGTCACGCTTTCAGGCAACGACGCCTGTGTCGTGCTGGCAGAGGGGATTTCGGGCACCGAGGACGCCTTCGTTCAGCGGATGAACGAGGCGGCGAAGCGGATCGGGCTGACCAACAGCCATTTCGGCACGTCGAACGGCTGGCCCGACAATGGCGTGACCTATGTCACCGCGCGCGATCTCGCGACGCTCGCCGGGGCGACCATCAACGACCATTACAAGCTCTATAAGCAATTCTATTCGCGGCCCGATTTCACCTGGGGCAAGACGCTGGGCTCGGGCTCGGCGATCACCCAGGCGAACCGCGATCCGCTGCTCGGCCGCGTCGCCGGGGCGGACGGGCTCAAGACCGGGCATACCGAGGAAGCGGGCTACGGGTTCACCGGTTCGGCCGAGCAGAACGGACGCCGCATCGTGATGGTCGTTGCCGGGCTGACTGGGTTCAACCAGCGGATCAGCGAATCGGTGCGCTTCATGGATTGGGGCTTCCGCGCGTGGCAGGCCAAGCCGGTGGTGAAGCAGGGCCGCAAGGTCGGCGATGCCGCGGTGCAGCTCGGCAGCTCGTCGAGCGTCGGGCTGGTCGCGCCGCGCGATCTGAAGGTCGCGTTGCCCGCCGGCGCGGTGCCGGTGCTGAACGCCAAGATCGTCTATCAGGGCCCGGTGAAGGCGCCGATCAAGGCGGGCGATCA
>JAFKLV010000419.1 GCA_017304125.1 Sphingomonadales bacterium | reverse complement strand
CGATCTCGATGCGGATGCCGGCGCCATTGACGACGCCGACGCGGATGTTGCGGAAGACCAGCCCGTCGACCACCGACCCCGCGCCGCGCAGCACCAGCGCCGCTTTGCCCTCGCACGCGCTCTCGAAGATCGCGGTGCCCGGCTCGGCCGCCTTGAAGGTGACCCGCCCGGCCTGCTGGATCGCGCATTCGCGATAGACTCCGGGCGCGATCAGCACCGTGAAATCCTGCCCGCGCTTCGCCATCAGCGCGTCCTGGAGGTGGGCGAACCCCTCCCCCGTCTCGACGATCGTAAACGGCGCGGCGGCGGCCGGGGTGGCGAGTGACAGCAGGGCAAGAGCGATCAGGCGAGGCATCGGCACGTTCCTTCAGGCATACCGCGGCTTCTTCAGCGCAAGTGGGCGGGAACGGAAAGAGGCTTTCGCGGTTAACGATCCGAACGTCCCGTCCCGGTACGTTTCGCGGCCGTCGCGTTTCCTGTTGCAACTGGATTTGCGAGGCCGCATGACCATACCCGAACCCCGAATCCGTCAGTGGAGAGGCCTGTCATGCAAAGCTACCTGAAGCATTATATCAACGGCGCATGGGTGGAGAGCGAGGGCGGGCGACGCCATGAAGTGATCGATCCGTCGACCGAACAGCCGTGCACCGAAATCACCCTCGGCACCGCCGCCGACGTCGACAAGGCGGTCGCCGCGGCGAAGAAGGCGTTCAACAGCTGGTCGCAGACGAGCATCGAAGAACGCGCCGCGATCCTCGAAAAGATCATTGCCGGCATGAAGGCGCGGCTTCCCGAGCTCGCCGCCGCGACCAGCCGCGAAATGGGTGCGCCGATCTCCTTCGCGCAAATGGCGCAGGTGCCCGCCGGGCTCGGCCATTTCATCGGCACGCTCGCCGCGCTGCGCGAGTTCAGCTTCTCCGAGAATATCGGCAGCTCGCGCGTCGTGCATGAGCCGGTCGGCGTGGTGGCGATGATCACCCCGTGGAACTGGCCGCTCAACCAGATCTGCGCCAAGGTCGCCCCGGCGCTCGCCGCGGGCAATACGATGATCCTCAAGCCCTCCGAGGAAGCCCCGACCAATGCGCTGATCTTCGCCGAGATTCTCGACGAAGCCGGCGTGCCGCCGGGGGTGTTCAACCTGGTCAACGGCGACGGCCCGGGGGTCGGCGCAGCACTGTCGGCGCACAAGGGCGTCGATATGGTGAGCTTCACCGGCTCGACCCGCGCCGGCGTCGCGGTCGCCACCGCCGCCGCCGCGACGGTCAAGCGCGTCCACCAAGAACTGGGCGGCAAGGCGCCGAACCTCGTGCTCGAAGGCGCCAAGCTCGAGGAAGTGCTGCCGCCGACGCTCGCCGGGGTGATCGCCAATACCGGGCAGAGCTGCATCGCCCCGACCCGCTTGCTAGTCCACAAGAGCCAGGCCGATGCCGCGACCGAGGTGGTCAAGGCGATCATGGACGCGACCGTCGTCGGCAACCCCGAGGAACAGGGCGCGCATATCGGCCCGGTGGTCAACAAGGCGCAGTTCGAGAAGATCCAGTCGCTGATCCAGTCCGCGCTCGACGAGGGCGCGCGGCTGGTGACCGGCGGCACCGGCCGCCCCGACGGGCGCAACGCGGGCTATTTCATCAAGCCCACCGTGCTCGCCGACGTGACGCCGGAGATGCGCATCTATCGCGAGGAGACCTTCGGCCCGGTCGCGACGATCACCACCTATGACGATCGCGATCAGGCGGTCGAGATGGCCAACGACACCGAATATGGCCTGTCCGCGACGATCTCCGGCGACCCGGCCGAGGCGGCGAAGATCGCCGGCAAGCTGCGCGCTGGCCTCGTCACGATCAACAGCTGGGGCCCGACCCCGGGCACCGCGTTCGGCGGGTTCAAGCAATCGGGCAACGGCCGTGAGGGCGGCAAATACGGCCTCACCGACTTCATGGAAGTCAAGACGATCGTCGGCGAACCGGCCTGATCCTTCTCCTCTTGCGGGGCGCCGACCAACAGGCCGGCGCCCTTTTTGCTATCCCAAAGGAACCGCTCGCATGATCGTTTCGGTTATCTATCCCAATCACGACGGCGCGAAGTTCGACCGCGCTTACTATCGCGACCATCACGCCCCGCTGGTATGCGAGGTATGGAGCCCCGATCGCTTCGAGCTGATCGAGGGGCAGGCCATGAACGGCGCGGCGGCGCCCTATGCGCTGATCGCGCATTTCCACTTCGCCTCGCCCGAAGCGTTCGCCGCCGCAATGGCCAACCCGCGCCGCGCCGAACTGGCCGACGACGTCGCCAGGTTCACCGATATCGTCCCGCAGGTGATGATCGGGCAGACGCTCGGATAATTCCCTACTTGCTCCCCTCCCTCGTGAAGGGAGGGGCTGGGGGTGGGTGGGTATGAGGCGCGCTTAACGGTGCCCCCGCAGGCCAACCCACCCCCGACCCCTCCCTTGTTCAAGGGAGGGGAGTAAGAAGATGGGGCGGCT
>JAFKLV010000374.1 GCA_017304125.1 Sphingomonadales bacterium | reverse complement strand
CCCGCGCGCGCCGGTCGAGAATAGTCAGGCGAAATTCCTGCCGCGCGAGGCCCATGCCCGCGACAAGGCGATTTGAGAGAGGACGAGGGATGAACAGCCGGATTTTCAACGGGAATTTCTTCGAAAGCCTCACGGAATCGACGCTGCCGATCGAACATGCGGTCACCCTGCCGCCCGAATGCTATACCGATCACGATTTCTACGAATTCGAAAAGGCCGCCTTGTTCGATCGCGAATGGCTGTGCGTCGGCCGCGTCAATTGGGTCGAGAAGCCGGGCGATTATTTCACCACCTCGATGGTCGGCGAGCCGATCGTCGTCGCGCGCGACCTGAAGGGCGAGATCCGCGCCATGTCGTCGGTGTGCCAGCATCGCGCGATGCTCGTCGCGGAGGGCAGCGGCAATGCACGCGGCTTCGTCTGCCCCTATCACCACTGGACCTATGGGCTCGACGGCAAATTGATCGGCGCGCCGGCAATGGGCCGGACATGCGATTTCAACAAGCAAGACCTCGGCCTGCCGGTGTTCAAGACCGAGCTGTGGAACGGCTTCATCTTCATCAACTTCGATCATGATGCGCCGCCGCTCGCGCCGCGCCTCGCGCAGGTCGACGAGGCGATCGCCGGCTTCGATCTCGCCAATGCCGAAGGGCCGCGTCCCGGCCCCGCCGGCAAGTTCCCGTGGAACTGGAAGGTGATGTTCGAGAACAACAATGACGGCTATCACGCCAATAAGCTGCACCACGGGCCGCTGCACGATTTCGTCCCGAGCCATCTCGCCGAATTTCCGCCGGCCGATCCGGCCGATGCCGGCTTCCTGCGCTTCAACGGCACGCTGCATCAGGATGCGAGCTTCAACGCCACCCAGCGCGCGCTGCTCCCGCTGTTCCCCAATCTACGCGACGCCGATCGCAGCCGCATGACCTTCGCCAACGTCCCGCCGACGCTGTCGCTGGTGATGATGAGCGATATGGTGATCTATCTCATCCTGCGCCCCGACGGCCCCGAAAGCCTCGAGCAGGATACCGGCGTGCTCGTCGCGCCGGGCGCCGCGAAAGACCCGGGGTTCCAGCACAAGCTCGATATGAACATGGCCGCCGCGGCGCATATCATCGCACAGGACATGCATGTCGACGGGCTGGTGCAGGTCGGGCTGCGCTCGCGCTTCGCGGTGCGCGGCAAATATTCGTGGCAGGAGGGCGCGCAACAGGCGCTCAACAACTGGCTCGTCCCGCGTTACCAATCGGGCTGGGCGCGGCTGCAGGGGGCGGAGGCGTAAAATGGACAACGCCCCCCGCCAGCGCATGCCCGTCGCCTTCTTCGGCCACGGCAGCCCGACCAACGTGCTCGAGGACAATCGCGCGACGCGCACCTGGGCTCAGATGGCCGCACGGATCGGCACGCCGCGCGCGATCCTGTGCATCTCGGCGCATTGGTGCACCCGCGGCACCTTCGTCACCGCGATGCCGCAGCCGCAGACGATCCACGATTTCGGCCGCTCGCTGCCCGCGCCGCTGTTCGATCAGCAATATCCCGCGCCCGGCAGCCCCGAGCTGGCGCAGCGCGTGCAGGATCTGCTCGCGCCGCTGCCGGTCGGGCTCGATCAGGATTGGGGGCTCGATCACGGCACCTGGTCGGTGCTCAAGAAAGCGTGGCCGCACGCCGATATTCCGGTCGTCCAGCTCAGCCTCGACATGACCAAACCCGAGGAATGGCATTATGCGCTGGCGACCCAGCTGCGCCCGCTGCGTAACGAGGGCTATCTGATCATGGGCAGCGGCAATATCGTCCATAATCTGGGCGTGCTGCAATGGTCCGACACCGCCTTTCCCTATCCCTGGGCGACGCGCTTCAACGATTATGTGAAGGACCGCATCGCCAGCCGCGCGTTCGACGGATTGTTCGGCATCCGCAACCGCGGCGCCGACGCGCAGCAGGCGGTGCCGTCGATGGATCATTATCTGCCGTTGCTCTACACGCTCGGCGCCAGCGACGCGGACGATGATATCGCCTTCCTGTCCGACGAGATCGTCTTCTCCTCGCTCAGCATGACCAGCCTGCTCGCCGAACACCGGGCAGCCGCTTGATTTCATGCTCGGCCACGCCACAGTGACGTCGGGAGACGCAATGCAGACCTGGACGTTCAACACCGACAAGATCGCGCCGTCGGAACGCTATGCCGCGTGGTGCGACGCGATGGGGCGACTCAACCTGCCGGTCGGGGCGATCGAGGATATCGACAATTTCCACGGCGCCGTCTCGTGCCTCGTCTCGCCGCTCGGGATCGAATTCGCGCGGGTCGATGCGGCGGCGCAGGACATTTCCGGGCGCTATCCCAAGCAACCGTCGGCGATCTGGCTGTCGCTGCTGGTCAAGGGCCGTGCCGCGCTGATCGACGGCGAGCGCCGTGTCGATCTGGTGCCCGGAGACCTGTTGTTCGGGCCGACCGGCATCCCCGCGCAATTGCTGTTCACCACCGATTTCCAGCAACTCTTCATCAAGATCCCGCATGTCGCGATCAGCCCGCGCCTGATCGCCCCGCTGTCGCTGCCGCTCGGCTATCTGCCGGGGCAAGGCGGGGTGAACCATATCTTCTCGAGCATGCTCGCGGCGCTGGCGACCTCGATCGACGATCTCGTCGCCAGCCAGCTGCGGCCGATCGAACTCGCGCTCACCGAATTCCTGCTGACCTGCCTGACCGGGCAAAGCTCCACCCCGCTGATCGGCTGTGGCGCGAACGCGCGCGCCGCCAATCTGCAGAGCATCTGCCAGACGATCGAGGCCAATCTCAGCGACCCCGATCTCACCCCGACGGAGATTGCCGCGCAGCACGGCATGTCGCTGCGCTACGTGCAGAAACTATTCTCGCAATCGGGCAATACGTTCAGCAACTATGTGCGCGGCCGTCGGCTGGAGCGATGCCGCGCCGATCTGATCAGCCCGGTCTATGCGCATCTCTCGGTCACCGAGATCTGCTTCCGCTGGGGGTTCAATGGCTCGGCGCATTTCAGCCGCGCCTTCCGCAGCCAATATGGTGTGCCGCCGCGCGACTATCGCCGGCAGGCGACTGGCGTGGATGCCTGATACGCGCGAGCTTTCGCGCTAGGCCCGCCCCCATTTTCGCTTGTCACTCCGGCCTTGAGCCGGGGTGGCGGAGCTATGCGCGCGCCTCCCCGCCACACCGCGACATTTCAGCGACATATCGCCCGCGAAACCCCGTCACGGCCATTGACTCACCCCGAGTCGCTCGATACTTGTATCATTAGTAAAAACGTTGTTTCGTTAGATAGAACAACACGAAGGAGAGGACCGCGTGTCCGACAGCAAGCCGAAACCGGCCGTTCGCCCGCGCAACTGGAACGAACTCGACCGCGAGACGGTGCGCCCCGGCGTGTCGCGCGCGGGCTTCCGCGGCGACGATGTGATGCTGGTGATGAACTGGCTCCAGCCGGGCATGGAAACGCGGCCGCACAGCCATCCGTGCGAACAGATCGTCTATGTCGTGAAGGGCCGGATGCGCTTCGTCATCGCCGACGAGGAGATCGAGGTCGGCGCCGGCGGGCTGGTCCGCATCCCGCCCGGCGTGATGCATTACGGCGAGCCGATCGGCGACGAAGAGGTGCTCAACCTCGATGTCTTTGCCCCGCTGCGCGAGGATTACCGCCATCTCGTCGCTTATCAGGACGACGAATTCTAACGCCGCCGGCGCGATTGCCTGCCCGGCCAGGCTGCGCCATTCCCGCAACTCGTTGAGACATCCGATCAGAAAGGCTCGATCATGTCGGATTCAGTTGCGGTCAATGCGGTCGTTACCTCCTTTGTAATCATCGAATATATGGCCGACCACGGCCGCGACATCGGCGTCAGCGACGTTGCGCGCGCGCTGAATACCGGCCGGCCGCTGATCTATCGCCACCTGCGGACTTTGGTCGAACTGGGCTATGCCGCGCAGGATCCGGTCACCGAGAAATATGCGCTGACCTCGCGGCTGTTCCATCTCGGGCAGGCAGTGGCCGATCAGATCGATTTCCTCGCCGCGGCACGGCGCGTCATGCCCGAGCTGTCGCAGGCGGTGAAGCTCGCGGTCAGCGTCGGCCAGATCGAGGCGCGCGGGGTCAGGATCCTCGACCTGCTGCGCTATCGCTCGTCGATCGAGATCACCACGCCGCCGGGCACCTTGTTCGATTTCACCACCTCGGCGCAGGGCAAGGTCGCGCTCGCCTTCAGCCCCGGGCTGTGGGACCGGCAGTTCGGCGCCAAGGCGCGCAAAAATGCCGAGCTTGAGCCGGCGGATATCGCGACGCTCAAGGACGAGATCGACGCGATCCACCAGCAGGGCTGGGCCGCCTCGCTGCAGGAGGTGCTGGTCGGCGTCAACGCGCTCGCCGCGCCATTGTTCGACGGGCGCGGCATGCTCGCCGGGACGATCGCGATCGTCGGCTCGGCCCAGACACTCCCCGCCCCGCCGGAGGCAGCGACCGTGCAGGCGCTGGTTTCCGCGGCGCGGCAAATTTCCGAACAACTTGGTTATCGAAAGGGTGACGACAAGCCATGAAACACGCCTTAGCCATCGATATTGGCGGCACGTTTACCGACGTCGTTCTGATCCGTGACGACGGAACCGCGTGGACCGACAAGACGCTCACGACCCACCACGATCTGCTCGAAGGATTCTTCCGCGCCGCGGATTCGGTGCTCGATCAGGCGAAAATCGCGCTGGCCGACATCAACGACGTGATCGTCCACGCCACGACGATCGTCACCAACGTCCTGATCGAACGCAAGGGCCCGCCGGTCGGGCTGATCGTCACCCAGGGCTTTACCGACGTCCTCTATATCCGCGACGAGCATCGCTACGACATGTTCGATCCGCTGATTGAGTTCGCCCCGCCGCTGATCCCCAGCGAACGCACCTGGGGCCTTGCCGAGCGCACTTATGCCGACGGCACGATCGGGCAGGAGATCGATCGCGAGGCGGTGCATGCGCTGGCGATCAGCCTGCGCGAAGCGAAGGTCGAGGCGGTCGCGGTGGCGCTGCTCAACAGCTATGCCAACCCCGAGAACGAGCGCCGCGTGCGTGATTATCTGCGCGAGGCGGCGCCCGAGATCCTCGTCACTTTGTCGAGCGACATCGCGCCGCAGATGCGCGAATATCATCGCACCAGCACCGCCGCGGTGAACGCTTATGCGGTACCGATCACTACCCCCTATCTCAATGCGCTGGTCGAGAAGCTGCGCGCCGGCGGCGCGACGCGCGAGCCGTTCATCATGCTCTCCAACGGCGGCGTGCTCGGCGCGCGCACCGCGGGCCGCTATCCCGTCCGCATGATCGAATCCGGGCCGGCGGCGGGCGCGCTGGTCGCCGGGCATATCGCACGGCGCAACGGCATGGAGGCGATGCTGTCGTTCGACATGGGCGGCACGACGGCCAAGGCATGCCTGATCCAGGAAGGCCAGCCGCTGATCGTCGGCGATTTCGAGGTCGACCGCCAATATCTGTTCAAGCCCGGCAGCGGCATGCCCGTCACCGTCCCCTCGGTCGACATGATCGAGATCGGCGCCGGCGGCGGATCGATCGCGCGGGTCGACGATCTGGGACTGCTCAAGGTCGGCCCCGACAGCGCCGGCTCGAACCCCGGCCCGGCCTGCTACGGCCGCGGCGGCACCCACGCCTGCGTCACCGACGCCGATCTCGTGCTCGGCATCCTCGACGGCGACAATTTCCTCGGCGGCGACATGAAGCTCGACATGGCCGCGTCCAGGGCCGCGATCGGCGCGCTCGCCGAGCGGCTCGGCGTGTCGTTGGAGGAAGCCGCTTATGGCATCTTCAGCGTCGTCGGTGAATCGATGGCCGCCGCGGCGCGCGCGCATGCCACCGATCGCGGGGTCAGCTATCGCGGACTGCCGATGCTCGCGTTCGGCGGCGCCGGGCCGGTCCACGCCTGCTATGTCGCCGAGCGCGTCGACAGCTCGAAGGTGATCTACCCGCCGATGGCCAGCGTGCTCAGCGCGTTCGGCACGCTCGTCACCCCGGTGCGGCTCGATATGGTGCGCAGCGCGCTCGCCCGGCTCGACCAGCTCGACTGGGCCACGGTCGGCCCGGTGCTCGACGACATGCTCAAGGAAGGCGAGGCCGCGATGATCGAGGCCGGCCTCCCCGCCGACGCCGCGCATTATGTCTACTCGGCCGACATGCGTTATCTCGGGCAGCAGAACCAGCTCACCGTGCCGTTCGACGACGATCCCCGCCGGATCACCGATCTTGCGGTACTGCGCGAGCGCTTCGAGACGCATTATGAGGCGCTCTACGGCATCCGCCTCGCCGAAATGGAGGTCGAGATCGTCAACTGGCGCGTCTCGGCGCAGGGCGGCACCGCCGAGCGCAGCGCCAAGGTGCGCTTCGCCGACACCCCGGCCCAGCCCAAGGCGCATCGCAAGGTGTTCATCGCCGACGCTTATGCCGACGTGCCGGTCTATGATCGCAGCGCGCTGGCGCTGGGTCAGGAGATCGCCGGCCCGGTGATCATCGAGGAACGCGAGACCACCGCCTTCATCCTCCCCGGCTGGACGCTGACGATCGACGCCGACGGCAATCTGATCGCCGCGCGCTAACATATAACAGGAGAGCCACAGTCATGGACGGCATTCAGCTCGAGATCATGTGGAGCAACATGATCAGCATCGTCAGCGAACAGGCGCAGGCGCTGCAGCGTATCGCATTCAGCCCGATCGTGCGCGAGGCGGGCGATCTCGCCACCGCCTTGTTCGACTCCAAGGCGCGGATGGTCGCGCAGGCGATCACCGGCACCCCCGGCCACATCAATTCGCTCGGCGCTGCCGCGCGCAACCTGATCGGCATCATCCCCCCCGAACAGATCAATCCGGGCGACGTGCTGATCACCAACGATCCGTGGATGTCGGCGGGGCATTTCTTCGACATCACCGTGCTGACCCCGATCTTCCGCGGCGACAGGCTGATCGGCTATTGCGGATCGACGATCCACCATACCGATATCGGCGGCTATGGCGTCGGCGCCGGCGCGCGCGACATTCATGAGGAAGGGCTGTGGATCCCGGTGCTCAAACTCTATGAGCGCGGCCAGCCCAACCAGACGCTCCACGCGATCATCCGCCAGAACGTCCGCACCCCCGATGCCATTTTCGGCGATCTCGCGGCACAGGTATCGAGCGGCAAGGTCGGCGGCGAGCGGCTCAACGCGATGTGCGACCGCTACGGCCTCGACGATATCACCGCGCTGTCGGATCAGATCATCAGCCGCTCGGAGAAAGCGACCCGCGACGAGATCCGCAAGCTGCCCGGCGGCACCTATCACGGCGAAACCTCGTTCGACGTGCCGGGCGGCGAACTGATCACGCTCAAGACCGCGGTGACGATCGACCCCAAGGCGGGCGATATCGTGATCGACTTCACCGGCAGCTCGGCGCCGAGCAAGAGCGGCATCAACGTGGTGATGGCCTATACCCACGCCTATAGCAGCTTCGCGATCCGCAGCGTGCTCAACCCCGATCTGCCCAACAACGCCGGCAGCCTCGATCCGATCAAGGTGATCGCGCCCGGCAATTGCATCATCAACGCCGAATATCCCTCGCCGGTCAACGCGCGCCACGTCGTCGGCATGTACGTCCCCTTCCCGATCCTCAAGGCGCTGGCCCCGGTGCTGCCGGAACGCGTGATGGCCGAAGGATCGGGCGCGGTGTGGACCGTCCAGGTGCAGGGCAAGGACAAGAGCGGCAAGCCGTTCATCAGCTCGATGTTCAATTACTCGGGTGGCACCGGCGCGCGCGCGAGCAAGCCCGGCCTGTCCGCGACTTGCTATCCCACCGGGGTCGCGGCGGTCTCGATCGAGGTGCTCGAGGCATCGATCCCGATCGCCTTCACCACCAAGGAGCTGGTCCGCGGATCGGGCGGTCGCGGCCAGCAGAATGGCGGCGACGGGCAGAAGATCGCCTTCCACATGCGATCGGGGCAGGAATGGCTGCTCAACGCGATCCCGAGCCGCCTGCGCGCCGGCCCCGCCGGGCTCGACGGCGGCGAGCCGGGCGCCAAGGGTGCGTTCCTGATCAACGGCGCGGATGCCGATGAGGCGCGCAAGATCGTGATGGCCGCGGACGATGTGGTGACGATGGTCACTCCCGGCGGCGGCGGCATCGGCGCCCCCGCCTGACGCGACGCGGAAGCGACAGAAAAGGGCCGGTGGAGAGATGCCTCTTCACCGGCCCTTTTTGTTTGGGTGAACCTTGGGCGGATCGATATTCAGCTTTTGCGGACAAGATGGCGTCAAGTTCCACCATCACCCCGGCCTTGAGCCGGGGTCCATTGCGCCGCACGCTCAGCGGCCAGAGCCGCTTGCCCTGCGCCTGCCTCCCGATGGACCCCGGCTCAAGGCCGGGGTGACGGCGATTGCGATGCTAGAATTGCTGAATATCGATCGACTCTAGCGCATGGGACTCACAAAAAAGGGGGCATCGCATAGGCGATGACCCCTTTTATCCCGGCGAACGGAGAGACTATTCCCGCGTGAAGTTCGCGGGAATCTGCGGGTCTTGCCCCGCCTTGCCCCACAATACGATCTCATTACCCCAGGGATCGCGGAAGGCGTGGTTATAGCCGTTGAATTCCTTCCAATAATGGTTGCGCCACAATTCGGTGGCGCCGCGCGCGGTGGCGCGTTCCATGATCGCATCGGCGGTATCGTCGTCGCTGATCAGCACCCAGATGCGCGCCTTGGCCTGGCCGATCGCCAGCTCGCGCGGCGCCAGCTCGGCCGACGGATGCGGGCGCTGGTTGGCGGTGTTGAAGATGCCGATGTGGAGGTTGCCGGTCGGCCCCTGCTCGCCATCCGAGGTCTGGAAGTTCTGGCCGGGGACGAGGCGGTGGAACAACCCTTCCGGGCGCCCCTCATTGGTCCAGCCCATCACCGCGGCGTAGAATTTGCCGGTCGCGCTGGGGTCGTCGGACGCAAGATCGACGAAGATCAGCGTATTGGGATAAGTCATGCAATCGCTCTCCGAATAATGTGGCGCATGGAAACGGCCGACATCGTGCGAGGCGCGCCGGGGCGCGTCTTGCTCGCAGGTGTCCGGGAAGTTGGTCGAAGATGCCGCGCTCAGGCCAGCGCGTGATAGGCGCTGCGATGGAAGATCAACGGCCCGCGATCGGCGCGCTCGGCATCCAATACTTCACCGATCAGAATGACATGATCGCCGGTCCTGACCCGCTCGACGATCTTGCATTGCAACAAGGCGCAGCAATCGGGCAGCAGCGGCAATCCCGCGATCCCGTCATAGCTGTCGATCCCGGCGAATTTGTCGGGGCTGGAGGTCGCGAAATGCGTCGACAGCGCGCGATGCTCGTCGCTCAGGATATTGATCGCATAGTGCGTCGCCTCGCTGAACGCGGCGAACTGGTCGCTCGTCTCGCCGATGCTCCACAGCACGCGCGGCGGCGACAGCGAGACCGAGGCGAAGCTGTTGATCGTCATCGCGGCGCGCTGCCCCGCGGCATCGCGGCAGGTCGCCACCGCCACGCCGGTGGCATAGCTGCCGAGAATGTTGCGCAACTCGCGCTGGTCGACCGCCGGCATCGCTGCTCCTCGCCGCTGAAATCTATTGTCCAGCGCAAGGGTTAGGCAGGCGCATCGCCCCCTGTCCAGTTGGCGGAGCGAAGCGGCAAGCGGGCGTGCATATATGATCAAGCGACGCCCCCGCCGGGCATCTAGCTTCGCGATATCGATCGGGCGCATTGTCACCGCGCCCGGATTACGCGACACCGGCAAGGTGGTTGCGAGGGAGAGGAACATGGCGACCAGCCCGAATTATCAAGTCCATCCGACCCGCCAGCGATGGACCCATCTGGCGCTGCTGGTGAAGGATATCGACGCGACCATCGCCTGGTATGAACAGTTCACGCACCTGACGGTGCTCGCGCGCAACGAGGATGCGCAGGGCCGCGGCGCGTGGCTGGCGGACCGCACGCAGAATCTGGAATCGCCGTTCGTGCTGGTGCTGGCGCAATTCTACGAGGGCAAGGATCCCTTTGCCCCCGCGCTCCACGGCGTGCTCGGCCCGTTCGCGCATATCGGGATCGAAACCACCTCGGCCGAGGAAGTCGATGCGATCGCCGCGCGGGCCAAGGAAGCCGGCTGCCTCGCGCTCGGCCCGCTCAAGATGCCGGAGCCGGTCGGTTACGTCTGCTTCCTCAAGGATCCGGATGGCAATACGGTCGAATTCTCCTACGATCAGGGCGTCTACGAAACGATCCGGAAGGAATGGGGCGGTGACGCCGCTTGAGGTTGCGCTCGGCTATATTGCGGCCTTTTCCAGCGGCGACCCCGATCAGGTCGCCGATCGGGTAACCGCGGATTTCGCCAACAATCAGATGGGCGTGCTCGGCAGCCGCTTCGCGGGGCGTGATCTCTATCGGACACGCCTCGCCGGCTTCCTCAAGCAGTTCGAGGGGATCAGCTACACGGTCGCCTCCCCGATCGTGCAGGGCAATGTCGTCGCCGCGCCTTATGTGATGACCGCGAGCGATGCCGGCCGCCCGCTCCGCATCGAGGGCGTCATGATGATCACCGTCGAAGGCGATCTGGTGGCGCAACGCGACGACTATTGGGACGGGCTGACCTATTTCCGCCAGATCGGCGTCGACCTCCCGCTATGACGGCACAAGCCCCCCGGCGCATCGATACCTTGGTCCGCAACGCCACGATCATCACGATGGATCGCGAGCGGCGCGTCCTGCTCGACGGTTCGCTGGCGATCGACAAGGGCCGCATCGTCGCGGTCGGGCCGAGCCGCGAGATCGATCCGGCGTACACGGCGAGCGTCGCGATCGACGGGCGCGATTTCATCATCACGCCGGGCTTCATCAACGGCCATGTCCATATCACCGGCGATCCGCTGACCCGCGGCTTCATGCCCGACACGATCGATTATCGCGATCCCGATACCTTCGCCAAATGGGTCATGCCGCGCTTCCTGACGCAGACCGCGGAGGACGAGCGGATTTCGGCGCAGCTCGCCGCGTTCGAGATGCTCCGCTGCGGGATCACCTGCTTCCTCGAGGCCGGCACCATCCGCTACCTTGACGCGGTCGCCGACGGCCTTGCCGAGATGAAGATCCGCGCGCGGATCGGGCTGTGGACCGAGGGCCGCGCCTTCGATCCGACGCAGGACCCGGTCGCGGCGAGCGACGATGCGATCGCCGCGATGGAACGCGCGGTCGAGGCCTATCCCGTCTCGTCCGACAGCCGGATCGCCGCCTGGCCGATCCTCGTCGGGCACAATTGCAATACCGATGCGGTATGGCATGCGGCCAAGGCGCTCGCCGATGCGCGCGGGCTCGGCTTCGCCGCGCATATGAGCCCCTATGCCTCGGACACCGACTTGTATCTTGCCAATGTCGGGCGCCGGCCGATCGAGCATCTCGCCGATCTCGGGATGCTTGGCGGCAATCTCGTCCTCACCCATGTCACCCATCTCGACGATGCCGAGTTCGAGCTGATCGTCGAAAGCGGCACGCATGTCGCTTATTGCCCGCTCGCCGCGCTGAAGGGCGGGTTCATGGCCTCGAAAAAGGGGCGCTATCCCGAATTCGTCGCCCGCGGGACCAATTTGCTGATCGGTTCGGACGGCTATGATTGCGATATCATGCGGCTGCTGCCGATGGCGTCGGCCACCTTCAAGGATGCGCGCGGCGATGTCAGCGTGTTTCCGGCGCACATGATGCTCGAAACGATCACGGTGAATGCCGCCCGCGCGCTGGGCATGGCCGACGAGATCGGCTCGCTCGAACCCGGCAAGCGCGCCGATTTCGTCTGCCACGACGCCAACCGCCCCGAGCTCCGCCCGCTGCTCAATCCGGTCAACCAATTGGTCTGGTCGGCGGACGGGCGCGGGGTGCACAGCGTATGGATCGAAGGCGAGCGGGTGATCGACGGCTATCGATCGACGGTGATCGACGAAGCCGCCTTGCTGCGCCGCGCGCAGGATGCGGGCGCGGCGCTGGTCGAACGCGCGGGGCTGCCGCTGCTGTCGCCCTGGCCGATCGTCCGCTGATCGGGCGAAATCCCTTGAAGCACCGACGGACCCACGCTTAGAGTCCGCCGCAGCAGCGCCCGGTGGGACGCGCCGAGGTGAAGGATGGACATGAAGCAGCCGAGCAGGGGCGCGAAAGCGCGCCCGACACCCGCAACGGTGAAGCTGCGGCTCGGCGAGGCCGGGCTCGACCTGCCCGACGATTATCTCGACGGGATCGTCCGCAATTTGATCGTGCTGCAGGATCATGCCGCGACGCTCGATCCGTTCGACTATAGCACCGCAGATCTCCCGCATGAGTGAGCTTCATCGCGAGAGCGCCGGGGCGATCGCCGCCGCCGTGCGCAGCGGCCGGATGAGCGCTGCTGCGGTGTGCGAAAGCGCGCTGGCGCATATCGAGCGGCTCGGTTGCCCGAAGAGCGGGTTCATCTCGGTCTATCGCGATCGCGCGCTGCTGCGGGCGGAGGCGGTCGACAAGATCGTTCAGGCCGGGCTCGATCCGGGGCCGCTCGCCGGGGTGCCGTTCGGCGTCGCGGATCATTTCGACGTGATCTTCCAGCCGACCACCGCGGGCTCGCGGCTGCGCGCGGCGGGGCCATTCGCGCGACAGGATGCCAAGGCGATCCGGCTGCTCGAAGCCGCCGGCGCAGTGCTGCTCGGCCGGCAGAATATGGACGAATTCTCTTATGGGTTCGTCACGATCAACAGCCATTATGGCACGACGCCCAATCCGCATGACGAGCGCCGGCTGGCGGGCGGGGCATGCGGCGGATCGGCCGCGGCGGTCGCCAACCGGACGGTGCCCTTCTCGCTCGCCTCCGACATCAACGGATCGATCCGCATCCCGGCGGCGCTGTGCGGCGTGATCGGGCTCGCCCCGACGTTCGGCGATCTGCCGCGCGACGGCACCCAGCCGCTGGTCGACAGCCTCGATGTGGTCGGGCCGATCGCGCGACATATCGAGGACATCATCCTCGTGCGCGATATCCTGCGCGAACAGACGCCCGAGCCGGATGCGCGCCCGCGCGGCACGCTCAATTTCGGGCGGCTCAAGGGGTGGTTCGACGCGAATATCGAGGAGCCGATGCGCGCCGCAATGGCCCCGATCTGGGCCGAGCACGGCCGGGTCAGCCTCGAACTGCAGCACGTCGCTTACGCCCGCGCCGCAGCATCGGTGATCATCGCGGCGGAGGGCGCCAACCTCCACCGCAAGAGCCTGATCGACAGCCCCACCGCTTATGGCCCGACCACCCGCGACCGATTGCTCGCGGGCCTGCTGATGCCGGCGGACGATTATCTTCAGGCGTCACGCTTCCAGACCTGGATCCGCACGCGCGGCGCACGGCTGTTTCCGCATTGCGATCTGTTCATCACTCCGGCGGCACCGGGCTATGCGCCGCTGATCGACGAGCCCTATATGACCTTCGACGGGGCGAAGATCTCGGCGCGGAGCCATTTGGGGATCTATACCCAGCCGATCAGCCTGATGGGATTGCCGAGCATCGTGCTACCGCTCGCGCATACGGGGCCGTTGCCGCTCGGCGTGCAACTGATCGCCGCGCCGGGCGCCGAGCGGACCTTGTTCCAGGCGGCGCAATTGCTGTTCGAGCAGGGCATCGCCGCGGTGCCGGAGATCACCGCCTAGGACGGGTCGGGCGCGTTCGAGCCTACCGTCGCCCCGGCCATCGGGAGGCAGGCGCGGGGCAAGAGGTTCTGGCGGCCGGGCGCGCGGCACAATGGACCCCGGCTCAAGGCCGGGGTGACGGGATTGGTTATTGACTGTCCTCGCCGCGCCAGCCGGGCAGCATCAGCAACAACATGCCCCCCAGCACCAGACACCCGCCGATCGCGATCAGCGCGAAGCGATAGGTGCCCTGCACGTCGAAGCCGTGATCGAGCAGCACCGGGGTGATGCCCTGCGCGGCGATGATCGCCGAATACATCACCCCGATGATCACCCCGAAGCGCCGCAGCCCGAAATAGCGCGCGACGAGCACCGGCAGCGCGCCATATTGCGTCCCCAGCCCGACCCCGAGCAACGCCCCGCCGACCAGCCACGCCGGCGCGCTCGTCCCCAGCTCGACCAGCGCCAGCCCCGCCACCGCGGCGAGATACATCGGCACGACGAGGCGTGGCCCCGACACCCGGTCGAGCAGCATCCCGCTGCCGACCTGCCACAGCGCGGTGACCAGCGCGAACACCGCGATCACCGCGGTCGCCAGCCCCAGCCCCACCCCGCGCTCGGCGAGGATCGGCACGATATGGCTGAAGATCGCGGTGAGGCACCCCCCGCCCGCCGCTACGGCCACCAGCACGAGCCAGAAGGTCGGCGTGCGGATCGCCTCCCCCAGCGTCGCCCCCGCTACCTCGACCGGCGCGGTATCCGCCGTCGCGGCGTAGCGCGGCGCATCGCGCAGCATGAAGAACATCACCGGAAAGCCGATCCCCGCCGCCATCGCCGCGATCACCAGATAGGCGTCGCGCCAGCCGAAATGCGAGAGCGTGACCGCCGCCGCCGCGGGAAACAGCGTCGCCCCGATCGCATTGCCGACCCCCGAGGCGAACCCCAGCGCCGCGCCGCGCGATCCTTCGAACCAGTCCGACACCAGTTTCGCGATCACCGCGGTGCACGGGATCGCCCCCGCCACCGCGATCCAGGTATACGAGACATAAAATTGCGTCAGGCTGCCCTGCAGAAAGGCGAGGCTCGCCACCCCCGCGGCCAGCGCGAGATTGCCGAACAGCAGCATCCGCCGCGCGCCGTGGCGATCGGCGTGATAGCCGGCGAGCGGGATCAACACCGCCCCCGCGACTGCGATGATCGCGAGCACGATCGATATCTGCGCCCGCGCCCAGCCGAATTCGCTCGCCAGCGGGATCAGGAAGGCGCCGAACGTGGCGTGCACCACCGGCGTCAGGCTGACCATATTGGCGATCGTGCACGCGGCGAGGATCGCGGGTCGCCCCCGCCCCGCGCCGGCCGGAGGCGAAGCTCCGGCCGTCACGGCTGGTCGTGGCATATCCATCGCGACCGCCAGCGTCAGAAGGCGAAGCTGATCGTACCGTAGACCTGACGCGGCGCGATATATTCGACGCTGGTCGAGCCCGCGCCATAAGGATCGGCAAAGCGCGAATTGATCCCGAGCGCGTTGGTCAGATTCTGCGCCGAGAAAGAGAGCTTCCACGGTTTGTCATGCGGCGCATATTCGATGAACGCATTGTAGATCGTATAGGCCGGCACCCGATCGAACTCGGCAATCGCGAACAGGCGATAGTTGAACTTGCCGCGATGAAGCATATCGCCGCGCAATGTGATCACGCCGCTGCCGATATCCTTGGTATAGGTCGCGCTGACCTGCGCCTGGATGCCGGGCATCTTCGGCACCTGCTTGCCGTCGACATTCTGGAAGCCGTTGCGCACCGCCTGGATCACCGAGGGGATATAATAGCAGCCGACCACCCCCGGCGGGCAGCCCAGCTTCGCCGCCTCGGCGGCACGGATCATCCCCGCGGTTTGCGCGTCGATCGTTTCGTAATTGCTCTTGAACTTACCCTTGCCGATCGACAGCGTGCCATCGAGCCGGAGCTCGGGGAACGGCAGCACCGAGGCTTCGAACTCGGCACCGTAAATCTCGGTCTTGGGGATATTGGCGGTGCCGCTGGCATAAGGCAGCGGATCTTCCGCGGTGAACTGGAAATTATTGTACCAGTAATAATAACCGGCGACGTTGAAGCGGAATTTCCGGTCGAAGAATTCGTTCTTTGACCCGATTTCGAGCGCGTTGACCGTTTCTTTCTTGAACGACGTGCCGACGACCATCGCGCCATTGTTGAAGTTCAGCCCGGTCGGCTTGTAGCCGCGCGAGCCGGTCAGATAGAGCATATTGGCCGGCGTCACCTTATATTCGACGCCCACCTTCCCGGTCAGCGCGGAGCTGGTCGCCGACCGCGGCGGCACCACGGTGTAGAGCTGATAGGGTTGCGCCGAAATCTTGTCCCAGCTGTAGCGCAGACCAGCGATGAGGCTCAGCGTGTCGGTCGGGCGCACCGTCGCCTGACCATAGCCGGCGATCGACGTATGCTGGAACGGCGCGTCGGACTGGAATTTCACCCCGGTCCCGTCGGGCAGCACGAACAGGGCGCGAAACGGATTGGTCGTCTCCAGCACCTTCTGCAACGCGCGCTGGTGCAGATAGAAGCCGCCGAATGTCCATTCGAACTTGCCGCCCGTCGGCGAAGACAGCGAGAGTTCCTGAGTGAAGGTTTTGCTCTCGTCCTGCCAGATCGGGTAATTGTCGAAATTGTTGGGATCGGCCAGCCGGTCGATATCCATCGACTGGTTCTTGTCGAGATATTGATAAGCGGTGATCGACTTGGCGGTGGCGAAATCGCCCAGTTCCTGACGCAAGGTCAGATAGACCATCGACGTGTCGATCTTATATTTTCCCGGAAAATCCTGTGCGACGACGCGCGCGCCCGGGGTGGTATCGAGGATGTTCTTCTGCAGCGGCCCGGCGTGATCGGCGCGGAAGATCTGGCCTTCGAGCAAGGCCGAGAAGGTCGAGCTCGGCTGCCACAACAGCGCCAGTCGGCCACCGAAATTGTCCGCATCGTCGAGATAATATTTCGACCGCCCCGGCACCGCGATCGAATAGCCATAACCGTCGCGGCGGAAATATTGGATCGCCGCGCGCATCGCCAGCGTGTCGGCGATCGGAATATTCACCGCCGCATTGGCCTTGAGATAATTGTAGCTGCCATAGCTCAGCGAGGCGGTGCCGCTCTCCTCCCCGATCACCGGCTTCTTGGTGATCACGTTGATCGCGCCGCCGGTCGAGGTCACGCCGAACACCGTCCCCTGCGGGCCGCGCAGCACTTCGAGCCGGTCGACATCGAGCAGGTCCTGCGCGAGCGCCGCGACATGCGCGATATAGACGCCGTCGATATGGAAGGCGACGCCGGGCTGGGTGTTCGGATTCTGCGCCGTCTCGTAACCGATCCCGCGGATCGTGATGATGCGCTCGGCGCCGCCGCTCTTGGCGATGTTGAGCCCCGGCACATAGCCGCTGATATCGTTGAGTTCGTTGACGTTGCGCTGCTTGAGCAGATCGCCCGACACCGCGGTGATCGCGATCGGCGCGCTCTGGATCGTGACCTCGCGCTTTTCCGCGGTCACCACGATATCGGCGAGCCCGCCGGACGCGGCCGTTGCGGCGCCGTCCGTCGCGGCGGCCTGCGTTTGCGCCAGCGCCGGGCTGGCGAGCAGGCTCAGCGACGCACCGGCGAGCAGCACGGCAAACGATCCCCTGTGCCGGGCATGGCCCGGCCGGATCGCGGACAGATTGGCGATATCACGTGCAAGCATCGAAGCTGCTTCCCCTCCCCTGGCCTTTTGCATCGCACCCGATCAACCGGATCTGCAAAGACTCTATTTTTGGTGAAACGATAAACCATCGTCTCGCGAGACCGGTTTGTTGTCAAGAGCCGAAGTTGCATGCGCCACCATCAAGCCGGTCCGGCCGGGCGCAACGATTGCTGAAAAACCAGCGCAATCAACCGGCAGCCGGCCGTTGCGGCGTTCAGATATCGGCCGATGCCAAAGCGCGCAGCGAATTGCGCTCGGTAATGCTCATCGCCAGCGAGAGCCCGACGCGCGGCCCGGCATCGCCGTTGATTCGCCGCATCAGCAGGTCGAGCGCCTCCCCGCCCAGCGCGGCAAAGGGCTGCCGCACCGTGGTGAGCCCCGGAGTCGCGAAGCTCGACCACATGATATCGTCGAAACCGACCACCGAGATGTCGCCCGAAACATGCACGCCGCGCTCGTGCAGGTGACGAATCACGCCGAACGCGATCAGATCGTTGCCGCAGACGATCACGCTGCACGATTGCGTATCGATCGCGCCCGCGGCGGTGGCGGAAAGCTCGATCGAGAACGGATTTTCGGTTTCCCAGGCGATTCGCCCGCGCGGCAGGAAGCGGCTGCAAAAGCCCTCGCGCCGCGCCCGCGCACTCGCCAGCGACAAGGGGCCGCTGACCAGCCCGACGACCTGATGCCCGTGCGCCAGCAGGTGATCCGCCATTTGCGCGCCACCCGAAAAACTGTCCGCCGCGACCGAATCATAACCGGGCAATGGCCGGTCGATCACCACCACCGGCGCCGCGCCGCGCAGGTCGGCCAGCGTGTCGGTCTCGCCGACCGGGCACCAGATGATGCCGTCGGCGCCGCGCGCCAGCAGGTCGGCCGCGCCGCGTCGTTCCCATTCGACGTCGCCGTGCGAATCGAACAGTAGCACGCCATAGCCGGCCTGATGCGCCCTGGCCTGGATCGGCTGGGTGAGCTGGGCGAAGAAGGGGTTCGTCAGATCGGGCAGGATCAGCCCGATCGTGTTCGTCCGCCCGGTGCGCGTCGCCTTGGCGGTCTGGTTGGTGCGATAGCCGAGCTTGGCGGCGGCGGCGCGGACCCGTTTGCGGACCTCCGGCGTCACCGTGCCGGTGTCGTTGAGGACATAGGAAACCGTGGTGATCGAAACCCCCACGGCCGTTGCGATGTCCTTCAAAGTCGGGCGTTTGGAAGGGGGTTGGCTTGGCATGGATCCAGCACTGTCTAGCTTGGGACGATCACCGCAGCAATGTGGGCCGCACGGCGGCAGGCTTGTGCGATGGCACGAATCTAGTTAATCGATAAACCCAATCAAGAACATTTGCGTGCCGCGCCGGGAAATCTACCAATGGCGCCGGCGCCGGGGAGTCGCGATGGAGAAAGACCCGATGAACCCTGTCGGAATTTGCGTCGTCGGGAGCATCAATGTCGACATATTGATCGAGGTCGACACCTTCGCCAAGTCAAATGAAACCGTTATCGGGAAGCGCGATTTTACCCTCGCCCAGGGCGGCAAGGGTGCCAATCAAGCGGCTGCCGCGGCGGCCGCCGGCGCCACTGTCCATCTCGTCGCGCGGGTCGGCAGCGACGATTGGGGGCGCGATGCGATCGCCCAGCTCGAGCAGGCCGGGGTGGATTGCACCCATGTCGCGGTCACCCCCGATGCGACGACCGGGCTCGCCGCGATCATGGTCGACGCGCACGGCAACAACATGATCACCGTCGCCTCGGGGGCGAATATGCTGCTGTCGCCGGCGGATGTGATGCGCGCGGAATCGGTCATCGCATCGTCGCGCGTGCTCGTCCTCCAGCTCGAAGTGCCGGTCGAAACCGTCGAAGCCGCGATCGCGGTCGCGCGCAAGCACCAGGTGGCGATCCTCCTCAACCCCGCCCCCGCGCCGCGCGCCCGGCTTGCCAGCCTCGCCGGGGTGGATGTGATCGTCCCCAACGAGCATGAGGCCAAAAGCCTCGCCGAATTATACGGCAGCACGCCCGGCACCGATGCCGCCGCCGCGCTGCGCGGCGCGGGCGTCGGGCATGTCGTCGTCACCGAAGGATCACGTGGCTGCCGCGTCGTCACACCCGGCGCGTCGAGCTCGATCCCCCCGTTCAAGGTCGATGCGGTCGACACCACCGGGGCGGGCGACGTGTTCTGCGGCTTTCTCGCGCACGCGCTGGGCCGGGGCCGATCGGTGCAGGATGCGGCGATCGAGGCTAGCGCCGCCGCCGCGATTTCAGTCACCCGCCCCCACGCCCGCGGCCAATTGCCGCGACAGGATGAAGTGGCAGAACTGATGCGTGAACAGCCGCTGGCTGGGGCGACAAGCTAGCCCCCCCCCGTCACCCCGGCCTCGAGCCGGGGTCCATCAGGAGGCAGGCGCCGGGCAAGAGCTTCTAACCGCTGCTCCTGAAGCGCCATGGACCCCGGCTCAAGACCGGGGGACAGCGCGGTTATTCCGCAATCGCCGTCGACAACGAGGTTTCGCGCCACGCCGCGATATCCGCCGCGATCGCCGCGAAATGATCCTCAGCATAATGCAGCGCATCGGCCCCGAGCAGCAGGTGCAATGGCGGCTCGGCAGCATCGGACGCGGCGAGGATCGCCGCCGCGGCCTTCTCCGGATCGCCCTGCTCGCGGCCGGCGCCGGCCTCGAACACCTGCTGCGCCTGATGCGCGGTGCCGGCATAATCGGCGATCGTCCGCTCGGCGATCGCCATCGACCGCGCGGCGAAATCGGTGCGGAAGCCCCCGGGGGCGACATTGATCACGCGGATGCCGAGCGGCGCGACCTCCTGCGCCAGCGTCTGCCCGATACATTCGAACGCATATTTGGTCGCGCCATAGATGCCGGTGCCGGACCACGGCGCCAGCCCGCTGACCGAGGTGACATTGACGATCCGCCCGGCGCGGCGCGCGCGCATCGCCGGCAGCACCGCCTGGATCATCGCAATCGCGCCCAGCAGATTGACCTCGAACAGCGAGCGGATCTGCGCGAGGCTGGTTTCCTCGATCGCCCCGACCATGCCGTGCCCGGCATTGTTGACCAGCCGGTCGATCCCGCCGGTCAGCCGCTCGGCCTCCACCACGACATCGTGGACGGCGCGCTCGTCGGTGACGTCGAGCAGCAAGGCGTGCGCACGTTCCGGCGCCAGCGCCTCGAACGCCGCGCGCCCCTCGGGCTTGCGCAGCGTGCCGCAGACGGTGTCGCCGCGATCCAGCGCCGCCTTGGCGATCGCCCGGCCGAAGCCGCTGCTGACGCCGGTGATGAGCCAATTGGTCGCCAAGTGCTTCCCTCCGTTCAATTTCCCTATGGCATAACCCGCGCGCTCGGCGATCCTCTTGCTGCGTGCCGCGCGAAAGCTTGATCGCCGGCGCATGCTGCCCGCGCGCGTCGCGCCAACGCAAGCCGGTGGGCGCCTGTGATCAAGCGGCCACGCGCCCGGCGGCTAATCTGCCCCGCGATCACGCATCAACGAGAATCCGCGCAACGCGGCCGTTGTGATCGAACGCCGGCAAGCCTAGTGCGGCGCGAGAGGAAGAAGAGGCCTATGAACGTCCACGGCAGTGCTCGGTTCGTCGTGCTGGGGGCCATGAGCCTGCTGTATTTCCTGCTGTCGGCGGGAACCTTCAACGCGTTGGGCGTGGTGCTGCCGGTGATGGTGCCCGCGCTGGGGATGAACTGGGCGCAGGCCGGGCTCGGCTTCACCCTGCTCGGCGTCGCGACCGGGATCGCCAGCCTCGTCCCCGCGATCCTCATCCGGCGCATCGGGGTCAGCCTCACGCTGATCGCGGGCGCGATCCTGCTCGCGATCGGCTTCAGCTGCCTGATGCTCGCGCGGGATGCCCTGCCCTATCATATCGGCACCACGCTGATCGGTTTCGGCTATTGCTTCTGCGGCACCGTCGCCGGCGTCCATGTCATCTCGGGATTATTCGAGCGCCCGTCGACGCCGATCGGGATCTATTTCACGTTGGGCGGCGCGGGCTCGGTGGCCGGGCCGCTCGTCTTCGTCGCGGTGCAAAGCTGGATCGGCGACTGGCGCGCCTTCTGGCTGATCTGCACCGTGCTGGCGCTGGTCGCCGGCGCCTTCGCCGCGATCGTCACGCGCGGCAGCCGGGTGAAACGCGGCGGAGACGATGCGACCGCGGTGAACCCCGCGGACTGGTCGGTGCGCGAAGCGCTGGCCACGCCGCAATATTGGCTGATCGTCGCCAGTTACTCGATCTGTCTGACCGTCAACATCACGATCCACAGCTTCGCCGCGCAGCATTTCAGCGAGCGCGGCCTGAGTCACGAGGCCGCGGCCTCGGTCATCAGTTTCGGCGCGCTGATCAGCACGATCGCCGCCGCCAGCGCGGGGGTGATCGGCGAAAAGGTTCATGCGCGCTGGCTGATGCTGGGATCACAAGCGGCAATGGCGATCGCATTGGCGGCGATCATGCTGCCGCAGAACTGGGCGACGCTGGGCACCTATGCGGTGATGATCGGCCTCGGCATCAGCTTCAACTACGTCTCCACGGCGGTGCTGCTGCGCAATTATTTCGGCGCGCGCGCCAAGCTGGTGCTCTATTCCACGATTTGCATGATCTCGACGCTGGCCGCAGCCGGCCCGGT
>JAFKLV010000418.1 GCA_017304125.1 Sphingomonadales bacterium | reverse complement strand
GCCACCGTCCCCGCCGACAAGGTCGAGGATGCCGCGCGGGTCGTGCCTCTGGTGACGATCGTCGGGACCGCGTTGACTGGCGTCGTCTATGTCGCGGTCGCCGCGGCGATCGCGCTGATGATGCCGCGCGGGGAGATCGCCGCCTCGCCCGCGCCGGTCGCTGCCTTCCTCGGCCGTACCTTTGGCGAGGGGATTGGCGATGTGGTCGCGCTGTTTGCCGCGATCAGCGCGTTCGGTGCGCTCAACGGCTTCATCCTGCTGCAGGGCGAAATGCCCTGGGCGATGGCGCGCGGCGGGGTGTTCCCGGCGTGGTTCGGCAAGGAAAGCGCGTCGGGCACCCCGGCGCGCGCGCACCTCGTCTCGGGGGTGCTGGTGACGGTGGTGACCCTGCTCAATTATACCGGCAAGACCGGTGATCTGTTCACCGAGGTCGCCTCGATCAGCCTCGCCGCCGGGATGCTCGCCTATCTCGCGAGTGCGCTCGCCGCGATCAAATTGCTGCGCAGCGATCCGGCGGTGACGGTGGCGGCGGTGATCGCCGCCGGGTTCGTGGTGTGGATGACCTATGGCCTCGGGCTGAAGGCCGATCTGTGGGGGCTGGCGCTGCTCGCGCTCGGGCTGCCGGTCTATTGGTGGGTGCGGCGCGGATAGGGATCGGATGGCCCCAGCCGCCGCGCCGCCAGCGCGAGGACACCCGCAACGACCGAGGCCAGCGCGATGCTGAACGCGCCGGTGCGCGGATAGAGCAACGCGCCCGCCACCGCCCCGGCGAGCAGCCCGAGCCACAGGCCGAGATAGGCCGCCCAACCGCCGGCATCGTCGCCCAATAAAGCAGCGGCGACGCGCTGGCCCAATTTGACCAAGGTGCCGGTCATATAGGTGACGCCGACCGAAACCTCGCCGTCGCGCAGGAAGACATTGTTGGCCGCGCCCATTGCGGCGGCCATCGCCAGCGCGGCCCAGCCGCCGGCGACGATGCGATCGAGCATCGCCGCCACCGCGAGCAACATGGCCATCAGCGACAGCACCGCGGTCTTGCGGGTCGGCCCGGCCTTCGCCGCGATCAGCGCGCCGCCGATCACCCCGCCGAGAAAGGCCGCGATCAGCCCCGCCGCGATCAGCGCGACTGCCGATCCCCCGGCCAGCCCCACCGCCAGCCGGGTGGTATTGCCGCTCATGAACGAGACGAACAGCCCGCCCAGTTTCACGAATCCGATCGCGTCGACATAGCCCGCCAGTGCCGCGAGCGCGGCGGCGAGCATCTGTCGACCGCGATCGTAGCGCAGCACGTCAGAGCGGCAGGAACCGCCCGACCAGCGAGCGATCGCGCAATATCTCATGCGCGGCATTATGCCCCGGCGCACCGGTGACGCCGCCGCCCGGGTGGGTGCCCGATCCGCACATATAGAGCCCCTTCACCGGCGAGCGATAATCGCCGTGGCCGAGCACCGGGCGCGCCGCCCACAATTGGTCGAGGCTCATATGGCCGTGGAAGATATCGCCGCCGATCAGCCCGAACTTGCGCTCCAGATCGAGCGGCGAGTGGATCTGCCGCGCGATCACGCTCGCCTTGAAATTGGGGGCATGGTCGTTGACCGTATCGATGATCAGGTCGGCAACCTCTTCGCGCACGTCGTCCCACGTCCGGCCGCCCGACAGCACCGGCGAGAATTGCTGGCAGAACAGGCTCGCAACATGCTGCCCCGGCGGGGCGAGGCTGTCGTCGACCGTGGTCGGGATCTTCATCTCGACGATCGGCTTCTTCGACCAGCCGAACTTTTTCGCGTCGTCGAACGCCTCGTCCATATAATCCATGCCGGGGGCGATGATGATCCCGGCGGTATGATGCTCGGCCTTCTCCTTGCCGCGCAATACGGTGAAATCGGGCAGTTCGGACAGTGCGACGTTCATGCGGAACGTGCCGGAGCCGAGCTTGTAATTGTCGATCCGGCGCTGGAAATCGGCCGGCAGGTCACTGCCGTCGACCATCCGGCGATAGAGCAAAGCCGGGCCGACATTGGCGGCGACGATCGGCGCGGCGATCTCCTCGCCGCTCTCCAGCCGCACGCCGACCGCCTTGCCGCCGCTGACCAGCACGCGATCGACCGGGGTTTCGAGGCTGATCTCGACCCCGGCGTCCTCGCACGCACGTGCCATCGCCTGGGTGATCGCGCCCATCCCGCCGACCGAATGGCCCCAGGCGCCGAGCTTGCCGTTGACCTCGCCGAAGACGTGGTGGAGCAGCACATAGGCCGAGCCGGGGGTCGAGACGCCGGCGAAATTGCCGACCACCGCGTCGAACGCGAAGGCCGATTTGACGTGATCGTCCTCATACCAGCCGTCGAGGAAATCGCGCGCCGATTTGGTGAACACGTCGAGCAGGTCGCGCTGCGCCTCGATCCCCATCTTGGCGAGCGGCCAGCCTTGCGACGCGCCCGACATCAGCGCGCGCAAGCCCCCGCCGACATTGGGCGGCACCTTGAGCGCGAGATCGCGCAGCACCTGTGCGACCTTTTCCAGCGCCGC
>JAFKLV010000417.1 GCA_017304125.1 Sphingomonadales bacterium | reverse complement strand
ACGCGCTCTGCGTCCTCGGCCTTCAGCTCCTCGATCGCGGTGAAATGGACCACAGCGGCGTTGTTGATCAGGATGTCGATCGTGCCGAACGCCTCGACCGCGGCCGTGACGGTGGCGGCCCAATCCGCCTCGGAGCGGACGTCGAGCTTGCAGAAGCGTGCATTGGCGCCGATCTCGGCGGCGAGCGCCTGGCCCTTATCCTCGACCACGTCGCCGATCACGACCCGCGCGCCCTCGGCGGCGAACAGCCGCGCGGTTGCCGCGCCCATGCCCTGCGAGCCGCCGGTGACGATCGCCACCTTGCCGTTCAAACGTCCCAAGACTTCCTCCTCAAAATAGGTCCGCGCATCGCGCGCAAGATTTTATCCGTTCGTTTCCTGTCATCCCCGCGCAGGCGGGGATCCATTCACGCTGAGCGTTGCGATGAAATCGCGACCGTGGCGCATCTGGATTCCCGCCTGCGCGGGGGTGACGGGCTATGTTTCAGGCGGCCTGTTCTTCGTCCCACGGCGCGGTGGTGGTGCCGCGCGTGACGGTGGTGCCGTTGACGCGCTTCTGGAATTCGCCGGCGCGTTCGCGCGGGTTGTAGAATTGGCGATACCAGATGCGCACCTTGCCGATCGGCCCGTCGCCGCGCACCGCCAGCGGGTTGAAGCACGGGCGCTTGTTCGACCAGATTTCGAAATCCTGGCTGAATGCGGCGAGGCTCGCGTCCTGATAGGCGCGGGCAAGGCCGACGTCTTCTGCGGTCGGCTCGGCATTGCCGACCTTGACCAGCAGGCCGTGCCACACCTTCACCACGCCATCCTCGACCGGGGTGTGCGCGATCAGGATGATCGAGGGATATTCGCCGGCCATTTCCGAGATCAGGATGCCCGGCCCGGTATACCAGGTGTTGGTATAGAGCGCGCCTTCGGTGACGAGCGTGCGGTGCCCCGAGCGGAAGCGCTGGACGACGATATGATCGTTGAAATCATTCTCGAACAGCTCGATCCCCTCCGAGCCGTGGACCGGGCCGAAGTGGCCGCGATCGGCCATATTGTCGAGGATCTCGATCGGGTGGCTCTTGAGCTCGCCGAGCTGGTCGATCTTCCATTCCACCCAATGCGGGGTGCCATATTCGGCAAAGGCCGGCAGATCGAAATCGGGCTCGCCGCCCTCGGGATCGTTCCACATCCAGATGCAGCCCGCGCGCTCCTCCACCGGCCAGCTCGGCAGGCAGGCGGCGGCGGGGATCTTCTGCGGCGAATAGGGGATTTCGTTGCACTTGCCGTCCGGCCCGAAACGCCAGCCGTGATATGGGCAGCGGATCGAATCGCCCTCCACCTGCTCATCGTCGCGGATGACATAGGAGGTGGTGTTCTTCGCCAGATGCGCGCCCATGTGCGGGCAATAAGCATCGACGAGATACACCTTGCCCGAACGCCCGCGATACAGGACCATGTCGCGCCCGAAGAAACGGACGGCATGTGCCTTGTGCCCCTCCAGCTCGTCCGACGCTGCGATCATGAACCAGCCGCGCGGGAACTGATGTTCGCCGAGACCATATTCGGCGGTCGTTGCCATGTTTGCCTCTCTCTATGCGCAGATGTTTGCCGTTGAAATCACAATATGCGTGTTTTTGATGCTTATCAATTGCGCATTTCGATGTAACCTCGCATGAACGGCCGCGTCATGCAAGGCAAGCAGAGCTAATGGAGGATGTAATGGGCGACGAACGGCTCTTTCCGGAGGGCGCAGCGCTGATCTTCGGCGCGACGGGCGGAATCGGGCGCGTGGTCGCGCTGGAATTCGCGCGCGCGGGGAGCGATGTCGCGATCACCTGGCGCTCGAAGCGTGAGGAGGCCGAGTCGCTCGCGCGTGAGATCGAATCGCTCGGCCGCCGCGCCAGCGTCCACGAGTGCGACGTGACCGATACCGCGGGGCTCGACGCGACGATCGCCGCCGCCGCCGCGGCGCATGGGCGGGTGCATACGATGGTGTGGGGCGCGGGGCCGCTGGTCGCGCAGGTGTTCCTGACCGAAACCACCCCCGAGCAATGGCGTCGTGCGATCGATGTCGAGGTGCACGGCTTCTTCAACGCCAGCCGCGCGGCGATCGCGCATATGCGTGGCGCGGGCGGCGGCTCGATCGTCCATCTGGGCTCGGCGGGCGATCTGCGCTGGCCCGACAAGGATGGCCTGTCGGTCGCGCCCAAGGCGGCGAACGAGGCGCTGGTGAAGGGCTTCGCGCGCGAGGAAGGCAAGAACGGCATCCGCGCCAACACCGTGCTGGTCGGGGTGATCGAGGCAGGGATGTTCCTCGAACTGAGCAAGCAGGGCGTGTTCGACGAGGAATGGACCCGCGAGGTTCACAAGAATCTCGCGCTCAAGCGCTGGGGCCAGCCCGAGGAGATCGGCCATGCCGCGGTGTGCCTCGCCTCGTCCAAGGCGGCCTATGGCACCGGGCAGCAGATTGCCGTAGCGGGCGGCTACGGCATTTGAGGCGTGGCTCGCCTCCTGCTCCCCTCCCTTGAACAAGGGAGGGGG
>JAFKLV010000416.1 GCA_017304125.1 Sphingomonadales bacterium | reverse complement strand
CCTCGATCGTTTCCTCGGCGGCGGCGCGTCCGATTTCCGGCCGGCTACCCGCGCCGAGCCCCTGGGTGATCTTCGCCCCGAGCTGGATCTTCTGCGCCGCGTTGGATTGCTTCAGCGCCTGCGCGTCGGTGTTGGCGACGAGGAAATCCACGCCCTGCACCTCGGCCCGCATCATGTTGGCGATCGCGTTGCCGCCCGCCCCACCGACGCCGATCACCGCGATGCGCGGCGTCAGCTCGTCCGCATCCGGCGTGATGAATTCGATTCCCATCGCGTACTTACTCCGCCTGCCCCGGCTCCACCCCAGCGCCGAGCGTCTCGATTAACCTTCCTGCAACATAGCGTCCGGCCGTGCCAGCCGAAAACCACTGTGCAGCCTCAATAATTGGCCTTCACCGTCTGAAAGAGGCGTTTGAGCGCCCTCAGCCCTTTCGGCCGGTAAACTTGCTGCGCCTGCTGCGGCACCAGCCCGCGCAAATCGATCGGATCATTGGCCGCGAAAAAGGCCAGACCGGCGAGCGTCGCAAAGCCCGGCCCGGCATGTGCCTCGGGCAATCCGGTCAGCCCGCGCGGCCGGCCGACCCGCACCGAGCGGCCCAGCACCTGCTGCGCATAATCGGCGATGCCCTTTAGCTCCGCGCCACCCCCGGTCAACACCACCTGGCGGTTGATCGGCCCTTCGAACTTCAATTCCTTGAGCGCGGTCTGCACCTCGCCGATCAATTGCTCCAGCCGGGTGCGGATCACCGCGATCAGCGCCGCCTTGGTGATCTGCAGCGCGTCGCCGTCTTCCTCATTCTCGGGGAAGCGGATCGTGATCATCTCGTGATTGTCGCGCGGCGACGCATTGGCCGAGCCGTGGAAGCATTTCATCCGCTCGGCCTGCCCGCGGGTCGTGCCGAACGCCGAGGCGATATCGTCGGTGATGTCGGACGAGCCGATCGCGATCGACTTGAGCCCGACCAGCATCTCGCCGGCGAACAGCGAGACATTGGTGATCCCGGCGCCGATCTCGACCAGCGCGACCCCCAGATCGCGTTCCTCGTCGCTGAGGCAAGCGAGCCCGGTCGCGACCGGCGCGGCGATGATCGACTTCACCTCCAGATGCGCCGAGCGGACGCACAGATCGAGGTTGCGCACCGGCGAGCCGTCCGCAGCGATAACGTGGATATGCACCCCGAGCCGGTCGGCGTGGAGGCCAATCGGCTTCTTGACGCCATCGAGCCCGTCGAGCGTGTAGAGCGCGGGCTGCGCGTGGAGCACCATCCGCCCCTGCGGGTCGATCGACTGGCGGCCTTCCTGCAGCAGCGCGTCGATATCGGCCTGTTCGATGCGATGACCGTTCAGTTCGGATTCGATGAACGCCTCGTCGGACACCAGCCCGCCGGCGGAGAAGCCCGCCCAGACATTCTCGATATTGATCCCCGCGATCCGCTCGGCCTGCTCGACCGCCTCGCGCACCGCGACCTCGGTCGCGGCCATGTCCGCGATATAGCCGCGCTTCACCCCGCGCGACTCGCGTTGCCCGGTGCCGAGCACGATCAGCTCGCCGCCATCACCTTTTTGCGCGATCATCGCCGAAATCTTCGACGATCCGATGTCCAGCGCGGTGATCAGTCCTTCCGGTGCTGCCTTCGCCATGTCCCCGTCGCCCCTTCCTCAGACATCGCCGGTCCGCGCGACGCGCGTCTCGGTAGTAGAGCCGTTCCCGCCTCCGTTGCCGCCATTGTCCCCCTGGTCGGCATCGGCGCGGTTACTGTCCGGCCCCGGCTTGCGCGCGACCAACTTATTTGGATCGCGCATATCGAAACGCACCCAGCCCTTGCCCAGCAAGGGCTTGGCGCCTTCCATCTCTGCAAATTTGACGAGCGCCGCCGGCGCATTGTCCTGCGGCAGCAGCAAGGTCTCGCCGCTGTCGAAGGTGAGATCCCAGCGCCGGTTGCCGACCCAGGTCGCCGCCTTGATCCGCGGGCGGAGCGCCGGGGCGGCGGCGAGCAATTGCTGGTACGCCGCCTCCTGCTGCGCCGCGCCCGGCCCGATCACCAGCGGCAGGCCGGCGGGCATATGATCGGCATCGATCGGCGCGAGCAGCACGCCATTGGCGTCGATCAGCGTCAATTGCCCCTCATTCTGCCAGATCGCGGCGGGCTCGCGCTCGACGATATGGATCAGCAGCCGATCGGGGAAGCGCCGCGAGACATAGGCATCGGCGATCCAGCCATAAGCCAGCAGCCGCTTGCGCACCGCATCGAGATCGACCGCGAGCAACGGCCGCTCCGCCGCCTGATTTTCCAGCGCCACGGCATAGACCGTTTCGCGGTCCATCTTCTTGAGGCCCGTGATATCGACCTGCTCGACCCGCATCCCGGCGCGGCCGGTGCTTTCGGCGATCGCGCTGCCGATCATCCCGGGCACGCCGAACCAGGTCGCGCCGGCCACCGCCGCCGCGCCGCCGACACCGAGGAAGATCCACGTGACCATCTTGCGCAACGTATCGTGGCTGACCGGCAGCTTGGCGATCAGCCGGTCGCCGA
>JAFKLV010000415.1 GCA_017304125.1 Sphingomonadales bacterium | reverse complement strand
TATCGCACCGGCGGCACGTTGATGGCCGATCCCAGCGAATTGCGCGCGGTCGCCGGGGTCTCCGCCGAGACGTATGCGCGGTTGCGGCCGTGGATCTGCACCCTGCCGGTCGCCGAGCGGACGGTGATCAACGTCAACACGCTCGCGCCCGATCAGGCCGCGCTGTTCGCGATGCTGCTGCCCGATACGATGAGCGTGGCGCAGGCGCGCGCGCTGATCATGCGCCGCCCGCCCGATGGTTATGCCGATCGCAATGCGATCTGGAAGGCGCCGGGGCTGTCGGGGATCACCGCCGACCTGCAGGCGCAGGATCAGGCGGATGTCACGACACACTGGTTCGCGCTCACCATAGACGTTACGCTGGGGCAGGTTTCGATGCAGGAACGTGGGCTTATCGACGCAAGCGCACTTCCCGCGCGGCTCGTATCGCGGCAATGGGGGGATCAGTCATGACGGCGACCCTGCTCTTCTTGCCGCCGCGCGTCGGCGATCCGTGGCGTTGGCTGCGGATCGAGGGCGATGTGGTCACCGCGCGCGGGCAGGGCGTGCCCGAAGCGGATGAGGCCCCGGTCGTCGCGATCGCCCCGGCCGATGCGGTGACCCTGCACTGGGCTGCCTTGCCCGCGCGCTCGCAGGCGCAGGCCGCCACGGCGGCGCGAATCGTCGTCAACGATGCCTGTGCCGCGCCGCAGGACCAGCTCCATGTCGCGGTCGGCGATGCCGATGACGATGAGCGCCCGATCGGCGTGGTCGCGGTCGATCGCATGCGCGGGTGGCTCGATGGCTTGCGCGGGCTGGGCATCGATCCCGCGGTGGTAATGCCCGCGCCATTGCTGTTGCCGGTGCCCGAGCAAGGCTTCGTCCGCGCCGATCTCGGCGGGCAATCGGTGGTACGCGGCGCTTCGAGCGGGTTCGCCGACGAGCCGCAACTGACCGAATTGGTCACCGCCGGCGCCACCACCGAAACCCTCGATCGCGACACGCTCGATCGCGCGCTGGTCGCCGCGGTCGCCGCACCCGCGCTCAATCTGCGGCAAGGGGCGTTCGCCCGCGTCCGGCGGCGCGAGGTCAATTGGCCGCTACTGCGCCGGTTGCTGCTGCTCGTCGCGCTGATCATGCTCGCCACGCTGGCGGTCGATGTGGTGCGCATCACGCGCTATTCGCTGGCGGCCAATCGATTGAATGCGCAGGCGGATTCGCTTGCCCGGCAAGGGCTGGCGCGCGGCGTGAACGCCGATGGCGATCTCGCCGCCAAGCTCGACCAGCGGCTGGCGCATCTGCGCGGGCCGGGGCAGGGCTTCACCCGCATGGCGGCCGCCGCGCTCGCCGCGATTCGCGCCACCCCGGGCAGCGAGGCGAGCGGGCTCGATTTCCAGCCCAATGGCGATTTGCGCATCACGCTGATCGCGCAAAGCGATGCCGAATCGAATGCGGTTCAGGCGCGGCTGCGCGACGCCGGCTTCGCGGTGACGCCCGGCGCATTCGAATCGGCCGGCGGGCGGCTGAAGGGCGATTTGACGGTGCGCGCGCAATGACCCGGTGGAAGACATGGTTCGACAACCGCGCCCCGCGCGAGCGCTGGCTGATCCTGATCATGCTGGTGTTGCTGGCGATCACGATCGTGTGGGTCGCGGTGATCCGCCCGGTGGAGGACGGCCTCGCCAGTTCGCGTGAGCGCTATGACGATGCGGTGCTGCGGCTCGGCCGGACCCAGACGACGGTCAATGCGATCCATGTGATCCAGCGCGGCCATCCGCAGCCGCTTGGCGCGCCGCTGGCCGATGCGGTGCGCGAGCGCGCCGGGGCCGCGGGCTTTACCCTCGCCGGGGTCGATACCGGCGCCGATAGCGTGCGCACCTCGATCGCCAGCGCGAAGGGCGCGGCCTTGCTTGGCTGGCTTGCCGGGCTGGAGGCGGATGGCGTGCTGATCGACGCCGCCACGATCACCACCAACGGCGATGGCACCGTCGCCGCGCAGCTCACGTTGAAGGGGCGCCGGCCGTGAACGGATTCCGCCTGAATACCGGGCGCGGCACCTTGTTCGCGGCGATTTTGGTGGTGGCGCTGATCGTCACCTTGCCGCTGCGGCTGGCGCTGGCGTGGTTCGGCGTCACCGAGGCGGGGATGACCGCGCGCGAGGTGACCGGCAGCATCTGGTCCGGCCGGCTGGTCGAGGCGCGATTCGGCCAGATCGCCTTGGGCGAGCTCGCCGCGCGGGTGGCGCCTCTGCCGTTGCTGATCGGGCATGCGCGGATCGAGCTTGCCGCGCCCGACGGCGCTGCGGGCTCGCGGCTGAGCGGGGCGATCGACGTGACGCGGCACGATATCGGGCTCAGCCATGTCACCGCCAGCCTGCCGGTCGGCAACGCCTTTTCGCCGGTGCCGGTGACCACGCTGGAGCTGGACGATGTGAGCGTTGGGTATGCCGGCGACACCTGCGAGCGCGCCGAGGGGCGGGTGCGCGCGCTGCTGACCGGCGATGTTGCCGGCCAGCGAATCCCGACGACGATGAGCGGCTCTCCGCGCTGCGACGGCACC
>JAFKLV010000414.1 GCA_017304125.1 Sphingomonadales bacterium | reverse complement strand
AGGATGATCGGCGGGCAGGGGCTCGGGGTTGGTGGGGTCGAGGAACGCGCCGCCGATCGTGCCGCCGCGCAGCGCGGCGAGCAGCGCATCGTCGTCGATCATATCGCCGCGCGCGATATTGATGATCCACGCGCTCGGTTTCATCGCGGCAAGCTCGGCCGTGCCGATCATCGCCTTGGTATCGGCGGTGGAGGGAGCGGCGAGCACCACCCAGTCGAAATCGCCGAGCCGTGCGCGCCATTGATCGGGCGTCAGCGTGCCCGTGCGCCCCGATCGCGTCACCCCGGTCACCTCGACGCCGAGCCCGGTGAGCCGATCGCCGATCACGCGGCCGATCGCGCCCATGCCGATGATCAGTGCGCGCGAGCCGGTGACTTCGATCATCCCCGGTGCGTCGAGCAGCCATTCATGCTTATCGGCGGCGCGGACGATCGCATCGAAGCGCTTGGCCGCCGCCAGCACGCCCATCACGGCATATTCGGCGACCGGAATCGCGTTGATGCCGGCGCCGTTGGTTACCGTAACCTGTTGCGCGCGCAAGAAATCGAGCGGGAAGGCATCGAGGCCGGCGTAGATCGTCGAGACCCATTTGAGCCGCGGCCCGGCGGCGCGAATCGTCTCCGCGACCTTCGCGCTATCCTCCATATCGACCCAGGCGATGTCGGCGTCGGCGATCATTTCCTTCGCCTCATGCGCGCGTTGCCACCAATCGACCGACAGGCTGGCGGGGAGGTGGGGCTCGACGAGCGGACGGGCGAGCGCGGGCAGAACGGCTTTCATCGCGACAACGATAGCGCGGCGATCGGGCTGCGCCTATCGTTACGGTCGTGAAGAAGGTTCATATCGTCGCGCCTGCGCTGCTCTTTGCCTTGACCGCCGCCGCGCCGGCCGGGTTATCGGTCGAAAGTCTTGAGGTTCTGCGTGGTTACGATCAGCGGCTGGCCACGATCGGCTGGCGGCTGGCGACCGCCAATGCCGCCTTGTGCGATACGCAGGCGCCGGCGACCGGGGCGGTGCTCCACGCGATCACCCAATATGATACCGCCACCGAACCGGCGGCGCGGCGCGCTTTCGGCTTCGCTACGCCGGTTGCGGTCGAGACGGTGGTGGCGGAGTCGCCGGCCGCGCGTGCCGGGCTGCGCGCCAATGATGCGGTGGCGGCGATCGACGGCCAGCCACTTGCGGCGACCGCCAAGCCGCCGTCGGTCGGCGATCGCGACGCCGCGCTGGCGGCGATCGCGCGTGGCGGTGGGACGGTGCGCTTTGCGATCGTGCGCGATGGCGAGCGGCGCGAGGTGCCGGTCGCTGCGACGCCGGGTTGTGCGGCAACCTTCGAAGTCGTGCTCGGGCCGGAGATGACCGCGCAATCCGACGGGCACATGGTGCAGATCGGGGTGCGCTTCTTCGAGCGCTATCGCGACGAGGAGGTGGCGGTGGTCGCCGCGCATGAGCTGGCGCATGTCGTCCTGCGGCACCGCGCGCGGCTCGAGGCGGCGGGGGTGAAGGGCGGGCTGTTCGGCGAGCTGGGTCGCAACGCCCGGCTCTCGCAGCGCGCCGAGGAGGAGGCCGACCGGCTCGGCGTCCATTTGCTCTACAACGCCGGCTATGATCCCGCGGCGGCCGCGCGTTTCTGGCGGACGCACGGCGGAGACATTGACGGCGGCTTCTTCCGCAGCCGCACGCACCCGGCGACCAAATTGCGCGTCGCGGCGATCGAGGTGGAGGCGGCGACATTGGCCGCCGCGCCGCCGCGTCCATCGATTCCGGCACTCGTCGTCCAACGCGACCAGCCGATGCAATAGAGGATGAGCTTATGACGACTCGGACGGCGACGTGCAGTTGCGGACAGCTTCGTCTCGCCTGCGAGGGCGAGCCGGTGCGCATTTCGATCTGTCATTGCCTCGAATGCCAGAAGCGCACCGGCAGCATCTTCGCGGCGCAGGCGCGCTATCCGCGCGAGCGCGTGACGATCGCGGGAGACTCGGCGCAATGGACGCGGCGTGGCGACAGCGGCGATTCGGCGACGTTTCATTTCTGCCCGACCTGCGGCTCGACGGTCTATTGGGAGCCCAACGGCCTGCCGGGTTTCGTCTCGGTCGCGACGGGGGCGTTTGCCGATCCGCATTTTCCGCCACCCAATGTCTCGGTCTATGATGAGCGGGCGCATAACTGGGCGTTCGCCGCCGGCGAACTGCCGCTGGAGCATTATTCCTAAGAGCGTGGAAACGGTTACGCCGTCGGGCTCGGCCCGATGACCTCGACGACGATGTCGTTGCGCTGAAGCAGCCGGGCTTCCTTCTCCCAGAAGCCATAGGCCTTGCCGTGACGATAGAGGCTCAGGCCGCGTCCGCTGGTCGCGAGTTCGTCGATGCTGCGGCCGATTTCGTCGTCGGTGATCGCACGCTCGCGAAGCTGGACGCGGCCGTCGATTCCGGCGAGATCGGCCATATAATCGGCGACATGCTCGCCCTGCGCCGATCCGGCGAGCAGCAGGCCGGTGAAGCTGACCGGATTGATGACATTGGTCGCACCGGCCTGCCGCGCGAGCAG
>JAFKLV010000413.1 GCA_017304125.1 Sphingomonadales bacterium | reverse complement strand
GAGCGCCGATCCGGGGCGGACGTAAAAGCTGACGTCGGCGATCGCGACGATCGCCTGCCAGCCGCCGTCATTGCCGGGATCGTCGTCGGGCGCGGCCCATACCGCATCGTCGTGATCGCGCGCATCGGCGGGGTCGATCGCAACGATCGGCAGATGCGTCAGATCCTCGCGATCGCTGCCCAGCGGCTGGCGCGCGACCCGGGTCGCCTCCTCCAGCGCGGCTTCGGCGAATTTGTCGGGGATATCGAACTGGTGGATCGCGATCAGCGAGAAGCTGCGCGGCGCGAACGGATCGCCGAGCTTCTGCACCACCCGCGCGGTGAAGCGCGGCGGGCGGCCGGCGCGCTCGGCCAGCACCAGATCGCCGGCCACCGCGCCACCCGCGTCGGATACCGGAAATTCGCGCCGTTCCTTCTTCTCGACGCCCTGCAGCCACAAGCGATCGCCCTCGCCGCGCAGCACGCCGATCAGTTGCTCGGACGAAGGCGCCAACGCCTTCATCGGATGCGCGATCCAGCCGTTGCCCGCTTCCTCGGTCCGCGCGAGGATACGCGCGCCGACGCCAAGCGCGCCGCGCTTGCGCTCGCGCACCCGGAGCCGCGGCGGCGGGGTTTCCGCCTCCCAGCGCTCGGGCACCGCCCAGACATTGCCGCCGTCATCGACATCGGCGATGCGCAGCACCGTGACCTTGGGCACCCCGCCCATGCGGTGGAAAGCACGGCCGGGCGCCGAATCGATCAGCCCCTCGTCCGCCATGTCCTTGAGCAGCGCCTTGAGCGCGATCTTCTCCTGCGCGGTCAGGCCGAAGGCGCGCGCAATCTCACGCTTGCCGGCGGGGCTGTCGCTCGACGTGATGAAATCCAGAATCTGCTGGCGGGTCGGCAAGCCGGCCTTGGGTTTTCGCATCCGCCGGAAATAGGGGCGAAACGCGCCAGCGTCACGCGCCAAGCGGATAAATCCCCGCCGGGCGGCGATAGCGCCATAATGGGGCGGGTTGTGATTTCTTACAATTTCAAGATAACTCATTGATAAATATATATACTGTTGCGTCATCCACGCATTATTAAGCTTGATCCCTAACCTGAATCGAACGCGCACCCGCTATCTGCGGCGCCATGGGAAGACTTCATCACGCCTTGCGGAGCGCCGATGACACGGCCCCCCCGACGGTGCGCGACCTGCTAGCGCTGGCGCCGACGGGCGATCCGGTGGTCGACGCCGCGCGCGCGCGCACCCTGGCCGAAACCCGCGCGATCTGGCCGATCGCGGTGGCGGTGCTGGTGTTCGGCCCGATCGCGACGGTCGGCCGCGACCTGTTCGATCGCGCCAATGTCGGATTGGTGTTCGATTCCGGCGCGATCGCCGCGCTGCTCGGGCTGCTGGTCTGGGGCATTCTCGCCTTGCCGATCGCGAAGGACCGCCCGCCGCATCAGCGGATCGCGGCGATCGCGGGGCTGGCGATCGGGCTCGGCGTCTCGCTGTCGCTGCTGCTGAACGGCGCGCAGACGGTGCAGAACAGTCCGGTGCGGCTTGCCGCCTTTGTCGCGGCGTTCGGCGGGATCATCGTCGTCGCCGTGTCGCTTCACGCCATCCGCGCGGCGAGCATCGCCTTTGCGGCGACGCTGGCGGCGATGGTGCTGGTGTCGGCCGGCTTCGGCTTCGCGTTTATGATCAGCGCGCTGCTCGCGGCGATCTTCACCGCCGGGATGATCCGCGTGGCGTGGCGGCAAGTGGAGGAACTGGCGTCCCACGCCGCCGAGCGCGACGCCGATCGGCTCGCCGCGCGGCTGGTCGGGGAGTTCGAGGCGCATGGCAGCGGCTGGTTCTGGCAGACCGACCGGATGGGCAACCTTACCTATCTCACCGACAAGGTCGCCGATGAACTGAAGCGGCTGGGGGTGTCGCCGATCGGCGACCGGCTGGTGAACATCTTCCGCGTCGATTCCAAGCTGGCCGAGACCGAGCGCACGCTGACCTTCCACCTTTCGTCGCGCACCAGCTTCGCCGATTATTCGGTGCGTCCCGCGTTCGACGCCGCGCTCGATCGCTGGTGGTCGATCTCGGGCCGGCCGATCCTCGACGATCTCGGTTGTTTTCAGGGGTTCATCGGTTCCGGCTCGGATCTGACCGAAAAGCGCCGCGCCGAAGCGGAGATCACCCGGCTGGCGCTGTTCGACGGGCTGACCGGGCTCGCCAATCGCCAGCGGATGCGGCTGTCGCTCGAAAAGACGCTGGCCTCGCATCGCAACTCGCCGGGCACGACCAGCCTGTTGCTGCTCGATCTTGATCGTTTCAAGGCGGTCAACGACACGCTCGGGCATCAGGTGGGCGACGAATTGCTCAAGCAGGTCGCGCACCGGCTGCAGCGGACAGTGGGCGATTCCGGGCTGGTCGGGCGGCTCGGCGGCGACGAATTCCAGGTCGTCCTGCCGCGCGAGGGCGATCGCGCACGGCTCGCCGCGATGGCGCAGGACATCATCACCGCTTTGTCCGAACCCTATTTCATTTCCGGCGCGACGCTGTCGATCGGCTGCTCGATCGGCATCGCCA
>JAFKLV010000412.1 GCA_017304125.1 Sphingomonadales bacterium | reverse complement strand
GCGGGAACCGACGGCGAGATCGTCACCGTCGTCGCGCGCTCGTCCGACGCCTATCATGATGTCGCGCTGCACTGGACGATGCTGGTGATGCTGCTCGCCATCGCGCTGCTCGCCGCTTTCCCGCAGCCGATCGCGCGGCTGCATCAATGGCTCGATCCCTGGGCGCCGGCGGTGCCGATCAATGCGGTGCTGACGATCGCCTTGTTCGTGCTGGTCGTCGTCTTCCTGATCTGCCGCGTCGTTTTCGCGTGGCGCCCGCTGCGGCTGGCGCTGACCCCGCGCGCGACCAAGGCGCGCCGCGTCCGCGCGCGTGCGCTGGCGATCTTCCGCTCCGCGGCCGAGAAGCGCACGATCGGCGCGACCGGGGTGCTGCTCTATCTCAGCCTCGACGAGCATCGCGCCGAGATCATCGCCGACGCGGCGATCCACGATCGCGTCCCCGATGCCACCTGGGGCGCCGCGATGGCCGCGCTGATCGGGCCGCTCAAGCACGGTCGCGCGGCGGAGGGCATGGCCGCCGCCGTTGCGCAAATCGGGCTGGTGCTCGCCGAACATTTCCCGCGCACGCCGGGCGACATCAACGAACTACCGGATCGACTCATCACCTTATGACCGCAGAAATCGTCTGGCAGGGCCGCTTCATCCGCATGATGAAGGACGGCAAATGGGAATATGCCTCGCGCGCGCGCGGGATCGAGGCCGCGGTGATCCTTGCGATCACGCCGCAGGACGAGGTGGTGCTCGTCGAGCAATATCGCGTCCCGCTCGGCCGCAATTGCCTTGAGCTGCCCGCCGGGCTGATCGGCGACGAGCAGGAGGGCGAAGCCGTCGCCCCCGCCGCGACGCGCGAACTGGAGGAAGAAACCGGCTATCGCGCCGGCCGCATCGAGCCGCTCGGCTTTTTCTATTCATCGCCGGGGATGGTCAGCGAGGGCTTCACCCTCGTCCGCGCGCACGATCTGGTGAAGACCGGCGCCGGCGGTGGCGATGCGGACGAGAATATCGTCGTCCACCTCGTCCCGCGCGGCGATGTCGCCGCCTTCGTCGCCGGCAAGCGCGCGGAAGGCGTCGCGATCGACGTCAAGATCCTGCTGCTGCTCGCGGATACGCTGGTTTAGCGCGGGGCGTTACCTCTCCCCGTTCGCCCTGAGCTTGTCGAAGGGCGAACGGCGGGGGTGTATGAAACCGCCTCAATCGCCGTCACGCCGGATCAAGCCCGGCATGACGAAAACGAAAAATCAGCGGAAGTTGTCGGCGTAGGCCTGCAGCTTGAGCGTGCGCTGCGGCGCGGCGATCACGGTGAAGGCCAGCCCCTCGCGCTCGGCGTAAGCGATCGCCGCTTCGCTGGTCGGGAAGCCGAGCCGCACCTGATCGCGCGTGTCGCCGCTGCCGGCCCAGCCGGTCAGCGGATCGGGCTGCTTGGCTTCGGCTGGTTCGAATTCGAGCACCCAGCTGTCGGTGCGAAACCTGCCCGATTGCATGGCGTTCTTCGGGCGCTGATAGATGCGAGCGATTGGCATGATGTGGCTCCCTTATCGCGATTGCGCGCGCCTTGCATCGGCATTTTTCGTCCGAAGCGTCGCATTGGCCGCCGCGGGATCGTCCGGCCAGGGATGCCGCGGGTAGCGGCCGCGCATTTCCTTCGCCACCGCGGCCCAGCTGCCCGCCCAGAAACCGGGCAGATCGCGCGTCGTCTGGATCGGCCGCCCGGCCGGCGAGGTGAGCGACAGGACGAGCGGCACCCGCCCCTCCCCCACCACCGGATGCGCGGCGAGCCCGAACAGCGCCTGCACGCGCAGCTCGACGCGCGGGCCGCCCTCCGCACCATAATCGATTGCGTGGGTGCTGCCCGCCGGGCTGGTGAAATGCGCCGGGGCGACGCGATCGATGCGCTGCACATCGTCCCACGACAGCAGGTTGCGAATCGCCTCGGTCAGCGTCCCCGGCGGGATCGCATCGAGCCGCCGACGCCCCTCGACCGCCGACGGCAGCCATTCGTCGAGTCGCGCGAGCAAGGTCGCATCGTCGAGCGCGACCCCGGCATAATCGGCGCGCACGCGAAAGGCGCGCGCGCCCTCGCTCCACGGCAACAGGTCGACACCGTGGCGTCGCACGCCCTCGACCAGCGCCGCCGCGATCGTTTCGGGCGAGGCGTGCGAATCCGGGCCACTCGACAGCCGCACCGCGCCGAGCCGCCGCTCGCGTAGCGGGCGCACCGCGCCGGTCGCGGGGTCGAATTCGGCGGTGTGGCGGGTCTCGATCCGCGCCGCGAACAGCGTTTCGACCGTCTCCGGCTCGATCGCCGCCGCCGAGAGGATGCGCGCGCCGGCCGCCATCCCCTGCGTCTCGGCCACCGCAAGCCATTCGCTGCGCGCCAGCGGCGAGGTCGGGTCGAGCTTGAAGCCACGCCCGCCGACCGACGCCCAGCGCTCACCCGAGGCATCGCGGCGCCGCGCGACGCGATCGGGAAAGGCCAGAGCGATGCAGGTGGCGAGGCCAGCCGCATCGTCAAAGTTCACGAAGTTCACACGAGTGGCGTGATCGGCTGGAGCATCG
>JAFKLV010000411.1 GCA_017304125.1 Sphingomonadales bacterium | reverse complement strand
CGGTATGCTGGACCAGCCGAGTAGCGGGAGCAGCGGGAGCCGCTATTTCGGGCCGCTGCGGACCGCCGACCTGTCGATCTGCACCGCGATCAAGGCCAAGGGGATCAAGATCGCGATCCTCTACACGCAATATCTGCCGGAATCGCTGTCCGGCGACCCCTGGTCGCAGTCGAACGTCGCACCGTTCCTGCCCGCACCGCCCTCACCCTATCCGGCCGGGAATGCGGGGAACTCGGATCAGGTCCTCACCGGGCTGCAGAGCTGTGCCTCGCCTGGCACCAATGGCTCGCCGCTGGTGCAGACGGTGACCGCCAACGACAATATCACCACCGCGCTCCAGCAGCTGTTCTCCACCGCGCTCCAGACGGCGCGTCTGGTTCGATAGAAACGGCGCGCTGCCCGCGCCGTCAGCGTGGGTGCCAGGCAATAAAAAAGGCGGGGCAGCATCGCCGCCCCGCCTCGATTTGCCGGATCAGCGATCAGGCGCGGTAGGTGACCTTCTTCACCGCCGCGATGATCTTGTCGGCGGAGATCAGCGCGAGCTTTTCGAGGTTCGCCGCATAAGGCAGCGGCACGTCCTCGTTGCACACGCGGACCACCGGGGCGTCGAGGTCGTCGAACCCCTCCTCCATGCAGATCGCGATGATCTCGCTGGCGATCGAGCAGGTCGGCCAGCCTTCTTCGGCCACCACCAGACGGTTGGTCTTGGCGAGCGAGGTGAGCACCGCCTGCTTGTCGAGCGGGCGCAAGGTGCGCAAGTCGATCACCTCCGCATCAATGCCTTCCTCGGCCAGCCGGTCGGCAGCTTCGAGCGCGAGGCCCACGCCGATCGAATAGCTGACGATCGTCACGTCCTTGCCCTCGCGCATGATCCGCGCCTTGCCGATCGGCAGCACCCAATCGTCGAGCTTGGGCACCTCGAACGTGCGGCCGTAGAGCAGCTCATTCTCGAGGAACACCACCGGATCCTGCGAGCGGATCGCGGCCTTGAGCAGCCCCTTGGCGTCCTGCGCGTCATAGGGCGCGATGACGATCAGGCCGGGGACGCTGGCATACCACGGGCCGTAATTCTGGCTATGCTGCGCCGCGACGCGGCTCGCCGCGCCGTTGGGACCGCGGAACACGATCGGGCAGCGCATCTGGCCGCCCGACATGTAATTGGTCTTGGCGGCCGAATTGACGATGTGATCGATCGCCTGCATCGCGAAGTTGAACGTCATGAACTCGACGATCGGCTTCAGCCCGCCCATCGCCGCGCCCGTGCCGACGCCGGCAAAGCCATATTCGGTGATCGGCGTATCGATCACGCGGCGGTCGCCGAATTCGTCGAGCAGCCCCTGGGTGACCTTGTACGCGCCCTGATATTGCGCGACTTCCTCGCCCATCACGAACACGCGGTCGTCGGCGCGCATTTCCTCGGCCATCGCGTCGCGCAGCGCCTCGCGCAGCGTCAGCTTGACCATCTCGGTGCCCGCCGGCACCTCGGGATCGCGCACTTCGGCGTCATGCTTGGCCGCCTCGAACATCTGTCGCGCACCGGTCTCGACCTTGTGCGGCACCGGCGCATGGCTTTCCGCCGCCTGCTCCTGCACCTCGGGCTTTTCGGCGCGGGTGACGGGCTCGGGCTTCGGCGCGGCGGAGGCGTCCTCGCCTTCTTCCGCGATGCGCATGATCACTTCGCCGACCTTCACCGCGTCGGTCCCCTCGGGGATCAGGATCGCGGCGACGGTGCCTTCATCGACCGCCTCGAATTCCATCGTCGCCTTGTCGGTTTCGATCTCGGCGAGGATGTCGCCCGATTTCACCGTGTCGCCTTCCTTGACGAGCCATTTGGCGAGCGTGCCTTCCTCCATCGTGGGGGACAGCGCCGGCATTTTGATGTCGATCGCCATCTCAATAAGTCTCCACCAGCACGTCGGTATACAGCTCCTGCGGTTCGGGTTCGGGGGTGCTTTCCGCGAAATCGGCCGATTCGTTGACCTGCCGGCGGATTTCCACCTCGACCGCCTTCAGTTCGTCTTCCTTGACGCCCTCGGCCTCGAGCAGCTTCTTCACATGTTCGATCGGGTCGGACATCGAATGGCCGCGATAGCGATAGGTCTTCATCTCGAGGATGATCGGCCCCTTGCCCGCGCGCACCCAGGCGAGCGCTTCCTCGGCCGCGCCGCGCGCCGCCAGCACGTCCATCCCGTCGACCTGCAGCCCGGGAATGCGGAAGCTTTCGCCGCGGCGATAAAGCTGGTCTTCGGACGACGCCCGGTTGACCGAGGTGCCCATGGCGTACTGGTTGTTCTCGATCACGAAGATCACCGGCAGCTTCCACAGCTCGGCCATGTTGAACGCTTCGTAGACCTGGCCCTGATTGGCCGCGCCATCGCCGAAGTAAGCGAGGCACACCCCGCCGTCCCCGGAATATTTGTGCGCGAAGCCGAGACCGGCGCCGAGCGACACCTGCGCACCGACGATGCCGTGCCCGCCGTAGAATTTATGCTCGACGCTGAACGTGTGCATCGAGCCGCCCTTGCCCTTCGAGATGCCGGCGGCACGCCCGGTCAGC
>JAFKLV010000410.1 GCA_017304125.1 Sphingomonadales bacterium | reverse complement strand
GCAGGCCCGCGCCCGCTTCGGCGGCGACGGCGATTTCCTGTTCGGCACGTTCGGCGCGGCGGACATCATGTTCGCGCCGGTCTGCACCCGGATCGTCACTTATTCGCTGCCGGTCGCGCGCTTCGCCACCGGCTATGTCGAGGCGGTGCTCAACCATCCCTTCATGCAGGACTGGATCGCCGCCGCGCAGGAGGAGGAATGGGTGATCGAGAAGTTCGAACAGCCCAGCACCACCTAAAACCCGCTGCGATCCTTGCGGCGGAAGCCCTCGTCTTTGAACAGATGCATGTCGATGTCGGGATAATGGCAGTCGGTCTCCGACGGCCGGCCGACCGCCACGAACAGGCAATCCGCGTCGCTGCGGTTCTGCAGCACATGGCCATTGCCGTCCCCCTTCGGGAAAGCGGCGACATCGCCCGGGCGCAGCACAGTTTCGCCCGAATCATCGACCAGCACCGCCTCGCCGGCCAGCATCACCACCAATTCGTCCTCCCCCTCATGCCAATGGCGCTGCGAGGACCACGCCCCCGGTTTGAGCACGACATGGCTCGCGCCGAAATCGCTCAGGCCGGCCGCGGGCGCCAGCCGGCGATACCATCGCCCCTCCACCGCCCCGGCATATTGCGGCGGATAGCCGGTCGCATTGGTCTGCGGGATTGTATCGAGATCAAGCTTGGGCAATGCCGCCTCCCATGAAGATGCCCGCTGCTTTAACCGATCCGGTCGCTCTGGCCGAAGCATTGATCGCTTGCGAAAGCGTGACCCCGGCCACCGGCCCTGTGTTCGACACGGTGGAGGCGCTGCTCACCCCGCTCGGCTTCGCGGTCGATCGCTTCACGGTCGGCGAGGCGCCCGACGGGCCGGTCGAGAATATGATCGCGGTGCGCGGCACCAGCGGCCCGCATTTCGCCTTCGCGGGGCACCTCGACGTCGTGCCACCGGGCGAAGGCTGGGCCTCTGGCGCCTTCTCGCCCGAGATTCGCGGCGATCTGCTCCACGGGCGCGGCGCGGTCGACATGAAGGGCGCGATCGCCGCCTTCATCGCCGCCGCTGCGCGCACCCCCGGCGAGGGCATCATCAGCCTGCTGCTCACCGGCGACGAGGAAGGCCCGGCAATCTACGGCACCCGCGCGATCCTCGATCGGCTGGCGGAACGCGGGCTGAAGCCCGATCTGTGCCTCGTCGGCGAACCGACCTCGGCCGATCGGCTCGGCGATACGATCAAGATCGGGCGGCGCGGATCGGTCAACATCTGGATCGAGGTACCCGGCCGTCAGGGGCATGTCGCCTACCCGCAACTTGCCGACAATCCGATCCCCAAACTGGTCGCGATGCTGGCCGAGATCGACGCGATCACGCTCGATCACGGCAATGACTGGTTCCAGCCGTCGAACATCGAGGTGACCGATATCACCGTCGGCAATCCCGCGACCAATGTGATCCCGGCGCGCGCCTCGGCGCGGCTGTCGATCCGCTTCAACGACGAGCAGCACGGCCCCGATCTGGTGCGGCGGATCGAGCATATCGTCCACGCCCACGCGCCCGCCGCCAAGGTCGAGGCGCGAATTTCGGGCGAGGCGTTCCTCACCGAGCCCGGCCCGCTTTCGGCGATGGTTTCCGCCGCGGCGCTCGCGCGCACCGGGCTGACCCCGACGCTATCGACCACCGGCGGCACCTCCGATGCGCGGTTCATTTCGGCGATCTGCCCGGTGGTCGAATTCGGGCTGCTCAATGCGACGATGCACAAGCTCGACGAAGCGGTGGCGCTCGACGATCTCGTCGCGCTGACCGATATCTACGCCGATATCATCACGCGAGCGACGCGCGCCTGACCTCCGGCGCGCGGCCGCCCAGCGCGGCCGACCAGGTGAGGAAATCGACCTCTGCCATCGGCCGCGCGACCCCGAAGCCCTGCACCGCGTCACACCCGATGACGCGCAACAGATCGACCTGCGCCGGGGTCTCCACCCCTTCCGCCACCGCCTCGCAGCCAAGCCCGTGGATCAGCCCGACCAGCGCGCCGGCGATCAGCCGGGTCTCGGAATCGGTGGTGATCGTCGCGGTCAGGCTGCGATCGAGCTTGATCCGGTCGATCGGCAATTGCCGCAGCCGCGCGACGCTCGACACGCCGGTGCCGAATCCGTCGATCGCGATTCTCGCCCCGTCCTCGCGCAGCAGCGCGATCGCCGCGATCGCATCGGTGCGGGCGTGTGCCGCAACCGTCTCGTTCATCTCCAGCTCGAGCAGCCGCCCCGGCGCCCCCGCCTCACGCATCGCCGCGTGGAGCCGCAGGAGGAAATCGACCCGGTCGATCTGCCGCGCGCTGATGTTGATCGCCAGCCGCGTCTCGACACCCAGCGCGGCCCATTGCGCGATCGTCCGCGCGACGCGCCCCAGCATCCAGTCGCCGATCTCGATCATCAGCCCGCTTTCCTCGGCACGGCCGATGAAACTGGCAGGAAGGCGCAAGCCGTCGATCGGATGCTGCCAGCGCAACAGCGCCTCGGCCGCAACCACCTTGCCTGCGGCTAGCGAGACCTGCGGCTGGAACATCAAGGTAAATTCGTCG
>JAFKLV010000409.1 GCA_017304125.1 Sphingomonadales bacterium | reverse complement strand
CCAGGGGAACCAACTTTTCAAATATATCGCAAGCTCAACTCAATGCTGTCGCCCAGCGCCTCAACCAGCGGCCCCGAAAGACCCTCGACTTCGAAACGCCAGCTGATAGGCTCAACAAGGTGTTGCACTGACCGGTTGAACCCACCGGTCGATTGCCGTCAATCGTCCAGCCGCTTGACCTTGGGCAGAGCAGCAAGAAGTAGCAGGCCAAAAACAGAAAGAACTGGCACCGCCTGCTGGTCATAGGGGTGGATCAGGCGCCAACCGCTCGCGAAATTCGCTATCGCGAGCAGGAATGCTATCAACCAGATGGCACTCAGGACACGCGCAAGTATGTTTGGAGGGCGACTTGCCCACACGAACCTGCTTGCCAAATATCTCTCCGATCGGTTCGAACTCACTATTCTTCATCGACTGTTCGCTGTCGGGCATGGCCTCGAATGCACTGAATCGCAATATCTGGGGCGAAACCGTCCGGCTCAACCGAGGGAAATCACCTCGGGCATGGCGAGAAATGCCTCGCGCAGCCTGTCGCCCCATTCGCGCGAGATGGTCTGGAAACGCGGGTCATCGGCCTCGATCCGCTCACGCACCTGAAAGGCGAAGCTGTCGCGCCGCAATATTGCCAGATCCAGCGGCATGCCGACGGAGAGGTTCGAATGGAGCGTCGAATCCATCGACACGCACACCGCCTTCACCACCTGTTCGAGCGGCGTATCGATCGTCACCACCCGATCGAGGATTGGCTTGCCATATTTGTGCTCGCCGATCTGGAAATAGGGTGTGTCGCTGGTCGCCTCGACGAAATTCCCCGCCGAATAGACCATGAACAGCCGGTGCCGCCCGCCCTTGCGCTGGCCCGCGACGAGGATCATCGCGTCCGCGCCGACCCCGCCCGCCTGGATCGACTCGCGATACCGGTCCTGCTGCGCCTGCATCGCCTCACCCACCAGCTCGGCGATGCGAAAGATGCTGTCGGCATTGAGGATCGTCTCGATATCGGGATCGTCGGCCGATCGCTCGATCGCCTTGGCAAGCCGCGTCATCACCCCCTGGGTGATCGAGAGATTGCCCGAACACATCATGCCGATCGCGCGGTTGCCTGGAACTTCCCAGGTGAACATCTTGGTAAAGCGCGAAATATTATCGATGCCCGCGTTCGTCCGGGTATCGGATAACAGCACCAGCCCATCGGCCACGCGCACCGCGACGCAATAGGTCATGTGAGATCGTGGTTCCGGGTCATTGCTGCTGTTGCTGCTGCTGGATCGCCTCGATGTCGCCCTCGCCGCGAGCGATCCGCACGTCGGCCGAGACGATCCCCGGCCCCCCGCCGGTTACCACGCCGCGTACCGGCGCGGCGTCATTGGCGTCAAGCCCGCTGCCGAGCCGCACATAATGATCGGTCGGGCTCACGCCATTGGCGATATCGAACCCGACCCAGCCGAGGCCATCGACATAAGCCTCAACCCAGGCGTGGGATTCGAACTGCTGATCGGCCTCCTCGCCAGCGAGCAGATAGCCCGCGACGTAGCGCGCCGGCACGTTGCGCGCGCGGGCGGCGGCGATGAAGATATGGGCATGATCCTGACAGACGCCGCCGTCGCCGGCCAGCGCCACCGCCGCCGCAGTCGCGCTGGTGGTCACGCCGCCGCGATATGGCAGGGCATCGAGCACCCGCGCGCTCAGCGCGTGCAACCCCGCGAGCGCATTCGCGCCGGGCTCAAGTCCGTCGCCGAGCGCAAAGATCATGTCATCCGCTTCGGTCAACGGCGTCTCGCGCAGATAGACCGCCGGCGGACAGGCCCGGCGCAGCCCTTTGACCACCCCGGCACGATCCTCGGTTTCCACCCGGCCGTGTGCGACGATCGCCAGTTCCTCGCGCTGGCCGTGGCTCAGCCATTGCGCGAACCGTTCGCCATAACCGTCGCCGATCGACCGTGTGACTTCCTCGCCATCGACCTCGACATGCCAGTCGATCACGCGCTGCCCCTCGAAACTCTGCGGGAACAGCTTGAGCCGCAGCGCGACGCTGGCGGCGCCGGCAGGGTAACGCATGTGCGTCAGATGGCGGACGACCAGCAGCATCAGTTGAAATGATAGGCCTGCGCGATTTCGCGCGACAGGCGGTTGGTGATGACAAGCGCGTTCTGCACGAACTCGTGGAGCCCCTCTTCGAAAATCTCGCCGCTCTCGCGATCGCGCAGCTCGGCCAGCATCAGCGTCGCGGTGTCATGCGCGGCGCCGCGCCGGCCATGCGCCTGCGCCAGCCGATCGAGATGCCAGCCGATCTGCCCGAAGCAGAAGGACAAAGAGCGCGGGAATTGCTGGTTGAGCACCAGCAGGTCGGCGATCCGCCACGGCGAATAATCGCCGCCGCCATAAACGTGATGATAAGCGCGCGCCGCCGCCAGAGCGTGGAGCACCGAGGTCCATTGATAGTGATCGCGCCCGCCGCCAACCACCGCGGTCTCCGGCAGCAGCACATAATATTTCACGTCGAGCAGCCGCAGCGTCATCTCCGCGCGTTCGAGCGCGCCGCCGATGCGCAGGAAATCATGCCCTTCGTTGCGTAGCT
>JAFKLV010000408.1 GCA_017304125.1 Sphingomonadales bacterium | reverse complement strand
GGATCACCGGGCTGGACAGATAGACCGCGCGCCCGCCGAGCAGCGGCAGCAGCGTGTCGACCAGCGCGGCGCAGCGCCGCACGACCGAGCCGGACTGATAGCGGAACAGGGTGCGCTCCTCCATCGGGATCGGCTCGCCCGCTTCGGCATGCGCGATCATCGCGTTGAAATTGCGCGTCAGCACCACTTCCATCTCGTCGATCTCGGCCCAGGCCTTGGCGATCGCATTCTGCAGCAGCGGATCGGCCTTGGAGGCTTTGCCGGTGTTGGTCGAGATGCGCGTCTTCATGATCTCGACCGCGCTCTTGGTCGCCGCCTTGGCGCCGCCGAGCGCCGCGCTGGAGACCAGCCGCACGAACACCTGCGCCCACGGCAGGCGATACATCGGTGCATCATTCTCGACCTGGCCGGGATTGGTGCACATGAAGCCGTCGACCGCCTTGTGCGTGCGATGTTCGGGGACGAAGGCGCGGTTGACGACGATATCCTGGCTGCCGGTGCCCTGCAGCCCGAACACATGCCACGCATCCTCGATCACATAATCGCTGCGCGGGACGAGGAAGGTGCGCATATCGGGCGCATCGCCTTCCTTGGCCGGCGGGATCATCGCGCCGAGCAGCACCCATTCGCAATGTTCCGACCCGCTCGAAAAGCCCCATTGCCCGGAGAGGTAGAAGCCGCCATCGGTGCGCTCGACCTTGCCGACCGGCTGATAGGAGGAGGAGACGAGCGTCGCGTCATTCTCCCCCCACACTTCCTGTTGCGCTTCATTGTGGAACAGCGCGAGTTCATAGGGGTGGCCGCCGACCACGCCATAGACCCAGCCGGTCGACATGCAGCCTTCGGCGAGCAGTTTCTGCACCTCGAAGAACACATTGGGGTGCATCTCATACCCGCCCCAGCGCTTCGGCTGGAGGATGCGGAAGAACCCCGCGGCCTGCATTTCCGCGATCGTTTCGTCGGGGATGCGGCGCTGCGCGGTGGCCTGCGCGGCGCGGGCCTTGAGCGTCGGGATCATCGCCCGTGCGCGCTCGATCAGTTCCTCACCGCTCGGCATGCCCGCGCTGGCCTCATGTACGGCTGTCGCCATTATAGTCTCCTCGCCTGTCGTCTGCGCTTGTCGCGGAGAAATCGAGGCTGAAAGTTCGATATTCGTAGAGAAAACTATATTTTACTACGCAACTCGTCAATCTGAAATTCAGGGGCGCAATGCAAATTTCTGCACCTTGCCCGATGCGTTGAGCGGAAGGGCGTCGACGATCTCGATGCTGCGCGGCGCCTTGTAATTGGCCATGTTGGCGCGCGCCCAGGTGAGCAGGGCATCGGCATCGGGGCTATGCCCCGCGCGCGGCACGACAAATGCCTTGCCGACTTCGCCCATCCGGTCGTCGGGAATGCCGATCACCGCGGCGAGCGCGACATCGGGGTGGCGCTGCAAGGCGCGTTCGATTTCGGCCGGATAGCAATTGAACCCGCCCGAAATATACATGTCCTTGATCCGGTCGGTGATCACCAGTTCGCCGCCCGGCTCGAACCGCCCGATATCGCCGGTGTGGAGCCAGCCGTCCGAGTCGATCGCCTCGGCGGTGGCGGCTTCGTCCTCGAAATAGCCGCGCATCACGTTGAAGCCGCGCACCAGCACTTCGCCCGCGCCGCTGTCGTCGGGGTCGGCGATATGCACCTCGATTCCGGGGATCGGGCGCCCGGCGGTGCGCGCGACGATCTCGGCGGGATCATCGGCGGCGGAGATCGAGACGATCCCGGCGGATTCGGTGAGGCCATAGCCGGTCAGCACGGTGTCGATCCCGAGGTCGCTGCGCATCCGCTCGATCAGCGCCGCGGGGACCGAGGCGGCGCCGGTGATCGAGAGTCGCAGCGAGGAGAGATCGGCGTCGCCGAGATCGGTGGCAAGCAAGGTCTGGAAGATTGCCGGCGGCCCCGGCAGCACGCTGATGCGATGCGCCGAGACCAGCTCGATCAGCCGCTTGGTATCGAGCGTCGCCAGCGGATAGATCGTCGCCCCGGCGATCAGGCAGGCGAGCCACCCGGCCTTGTAGCCGAAGGTGTGGAAGAACGGGTTTACGATCAGATAGCGATCGCGCGCGCGCAGCCCGACCGCATTCACCCAGGTGCGGAATGAGCGCACCGATGCGCCGTGGGTCGCGACGACCCCCTTGGGGTCGCCGGTCGTGCCGGAGGTGAACAGGATATCACAGGCGTCGTCGGGGGTAACGGCGGGGAGGGCGGCGCTGTCCGGCGCGCCGGCGACGAAGGCCGCCCATTCCGTGCCGAAACAGATCGTGCGTTCGAGATGCGGCAGATCCTCACCTGCCAGCAGCGCGGGATAATCGGTGCCGAGGAAGTCGTGGACGGTGAGCAGGATGCGCGCGCGCGACTTGTTGAGGATATAGGCCGCCTCATTGCCCTTGAGCCGGGTGTTGAGCGTCACCACCACGCAGCCCGCGGTCTGCGCGCCGATACAGGCGAGAATCCATTCCGGGCTGTTCGGCGCCCAGATCGCGACGCGATCGCCCTTTACCAGCCCCGCGCCCGCGAAGGCGCGCGCGATCTGCTGCGAC
>JAFKLV010000407.1 GCA_017304125.1 Sphingomonadales bacterium | reverse complement strand
ACCGCCACCGCCCCCGCCGGCGTTCACGAAGATGGCAGCCCCGAGCGGCTGGCGATCGACACGATCCGCACGCTCGCGATGGATGCGGTGCAAAAGGCCAATTCGGGCCACCCGGGCGCCCCGATGGGGCTGGCGCCGGTCGGCTGGACCTTGTGGACCAAATTCCTCCGCTACGATCCCGATACGCCCGACTGGCCGAATCGCGACCGTTTCGTGCTGTCGGGCGGGCACAGCCCGATGCTGCTCTATGCGGTGCTGTATCTCGCCGGGGTGAAGGAGCTTGACCGCACCGGCAAGCCGACCGGCCAGCCCGCGGTGAGCCTCGCCGATATCGAGGCGTTCCGCCAGTTCGGCTCGAAGACCCCGGGGCATCCCGAATATCGCCACACCACCGGCGTCGAGACCACCACCGGCCCGCTCGGGCAGGGCTGCGGCAATTCGGTCGGCATGGCGATCGCCGAGCGCTGGCTCGCCGCGCGCTACAACAAGCCGGGCTTCACCCTGTTCGATCACGACGTCTACGCCCAGTGCGGTGACGGCGATCTGATGGAAGGCGTGTCGGCCGAGGCAGCGAGCCTTGCCGGGCATCTCAAGCTTTCCAACCTGTGCTGGATCTACGATTCGAACCATATCTCGATCGAGGGCGACACCAATCTCGCGTTCGACGAGGACGTCGGCGAGCGTTTCCGGGGCTATGGCTGGAACGTCATCCACGTCGACGACGCCAATGACATTGCCGCGCTGACCGCCGCGTTCGACACGTTCCGCAAGACCGACGATCGCCCGACGATGATCATCGTCCATTCGGTGATCGGCTGGGGCAGCCCGCGCGCCGGCAGCGAGAAGGCGCATGGCGAGCCGCTCGGCGTCGAGAATGTCGCCAAGACCAAGGAAGCTTACGGCTGGCCGGCCAAGGATTTCTACGTCCCCGAGGGTGTCCAGCCGGCGTTCGAGCAGGCGGTCGCCGGGCGTGGCCGTCCGCTGCGCGAGGAATGGCAGGCGACGCTCGCCAAGTATGAGGAGGTCGAGCCGGCGCTGGCCGCCGAACTCGATCAGATCCTCGCCGGCAAGCTGCCCGACGGGTGGGATGCCGATATCCCGGTGTTCGAGGCCGACGAAAAGGGCCTCGCCAGCCGCGATGCAGGCGGCAAGGTGCTCAACGCGATCGCCAAGCGCGTGCCGTGGCTGGTCGGCGGCTCGGCCGATCTGGCGCCGTCGACCAAGACCGACATCAAGGGCGCGCCCTCGTTCGAGGCGAATAATTACGGCGGCGCCAATTTCCACTTCGGCGTGCGCGAACATGCGATGGGCGCGGTGGTCAACGGCATGACGCTGTCGGGGCTGCGCGGCTATGGCAGCACCTTCTTCGTGTTCCTCGATTATATGCGCCCGCCGGTGCGCCTCTCGGCGCTGATGGAGCTGGGCTGCACCTGGGTCTACACGCACGATTCGATCGGCGTGGGCGAGGACGGGCCGACCCACCAGCCGATCGAGCAGCTCGCGATCATGCGCGCGACCCCGGGGATCGACACGATCCGCCCGGCCGATGCGAACGAAGTGGCCGAGGCGTGGCGCGCGATCGTCAGCGACGGCCAGCATCCGACCGCGATCGTCCTGTCGCGTCAGGCGCTGCCGACGCTCGACCGCAGCAAATATGCCAGCGCCGCGGGCGTGGCGAAGGGCGCCTATGTCCTGGCCGACAGCCCCGATCCGCAGCTGATCCTGATCGCCACCGGCTCCGAAGTGTCGCTGGCGCTCGGCGCTTACGAGCAGCTCAAGAGCGAAGGGATTGCCGCGCGCGTCGTGTCGATGCCGTCGTGGTTCCGCTTCGAACGGCAGGATGCGGCTTATCAGGAAAGCGTGCTTCCGGCGAAGATCACCGCGCGCGTGGCGGTCGAGATGGCAGGCGCGTTCGGCTGGGATCGCTATGTCGGTCGCGCTGGCCGCACCGTCACCATGTCGGGCTATGGCGCGTCGGCGCCGGCGGGCAAGCTGATGGAGGCGTTCGGCTTCACCGTCGCCAATGTCGTCAAGGTCGCCAAGGAAACGCTGCAGGGCTGATCCGGCCTTGCAGCGGCGGGGCCGCCGCCAAATATCGCAATTCTACCGTTCGAATATGGAGTTGAATGCAATGGGACACCTCAACGACCTTGAAAGCCACGGTCAGGCGGTGTGGCTCGACTTCGTCGACCGGAAATTCCTCAATGAAGGCGGCCTGACCAAGCTGGTCACGGAGGATGGCGTCAGCGGCGTCACCTCCAACCCGTCGATCTTCGAAAAGGCGATGGGCCACGGCACCGCCTATGACGAAAGCCTCGCGGCGTTCGACAAGGCCAATCCGGAAGCCTCGGCGATGGCGCGCTACGAGCATCTCGCGATCGAGGATATCCAGAACGCGGCGGACACGCTGCGCCCGATCTACGACCGGCTGAACGGCAAGGACGGCTATGTCAGCCTCGAAGTGTCGCCCAAGCTGGCCGAGGATACCGACGGCACGATCGCCGAGGCGGTGCGGCTGTGGGCGGCGGTCGATCGCCCCAATCTGATGATCAAGATCCCGGGGACGCCCGAGGGCGTGCC